>SYDD01000074.1 GCA_005786775.1 Opitutaceae bacterium | reverse complement strand
GCCGCCGCCGCCGCCGGCCGCACCCCCGCGCGCCCCACCCGCCGCCTCGGCTACGTCTTTATGCCGATGGGCTGCGACCAGTCCCGTTGGACGCCGCGCGGCACCGACGGCACCCTCGCCACGCTCTCGCCGATCCTTGAGTCGCTCGCCCCGCACCGCGACGAGCTGACGGTCCTCTCCAACCTCGAGCTGCGCAACGCCTACCCGGGCTCGCACGCCACCTCCACCGCCGCCTTCCTCAGCGCCGCCAAGGCCAAGCACACCGAGAGCAACGACTATTACCTCGGCACGACGGCCGACCAGCTCGCGGCCCAGCAGATCGGCCGCGGCACCGCCCTGCCTTCGCTCGAGCTCGCGATGGATATGCTCCAGACGACGGGCCAGTGCGACAACGGCTACGCCTGCGTCTACCAGAATAACCTGTCCTGGTCCTCGCCCACTACCCCGCTGCCCTACGAGGCGCACCCGCGGATGGTGTTCGAACGCCTCTTCGGCGAGGGCGGCAGCGTGGCCGAGCGGCGCGCGGCCCTCCAGCGGCGCGCGAGCCTGCTGGACTCGGTGCTCGAGGACGTCGCCGCGCTCCAGCGCCGCCTCGGCCCCGCCGACCAAGCCAAGGTCCGGGAATACCTCGACACCGTGCGCGAGGTTGAGCGGCGCATTCAGCGGGCCGAGGCCGACGTCGCCAACTCGCCCCTGCCCGCGGACCTCGACCGCCCCCTCGGTGTGCCCTCCGCGTACACCGACCACGCGAAGCTGATGCTCGACCTGCAGGTGCTCGCCTTCCAGGGCGACCTCACCCGCGTGATCACCTTCCAGCTCGCGCGCGAGACGAGCAACCGCACCTACGCCGCGGAGACCGGGGTCGCCGATCCGCACCACCCGCTGTCCCACCACGGCAATGACCCGGCCAAGGTCGCGAGGATGGCCAAGATCAACGCATTCCACGTCTCCCTTTTCGCCTATTACCTCGAGCGCCTGAAGGCCACGCCCGACGGCGAGGGGACGCTGCTGGACCACACGATGCTCCTGTACGGCTCGGGCATCGGCAATCCGAACGTCCACGACCACACGAACCTGCCGGTAATCGTTGCCGGCGGCCGCGCCTTCGGCCTCCGCGGCAACCGCCACCTCAGCTACAAGGACCCCGTGCCGCTCGCCAACCTGCACCTGACCCTCCTCGATAAGGCGGGCGTGCAGATCGACTCGTTCGCGGACAGCACCGGGAAGGTCACCGACCTGTTCCGGCCGCTCACGGTCTGAGCCCCGGTCCGATGTCCCGCCGCGCCCTGTTGCCCTCGCGGTCCCCCGCCCTGCCGGTGCGCGGGCTGGGCCTGCTGGTGTTGCCGTTCCTCCCCGCCGTCGCCGCGGACGCCCCACCCCGGCTGGCGGACGCGGTCGAGCGACGGGAAACGGCCGCGATCCGCCGCCTCCTCGCGCAGCCCGCGGCGGCGGGCCCGCAGGCGGACGGCACCACCGCGCTGCACTGGGCCGCGCGTCACGACGATCTGGAGACAGCCCGGGCGCTGCTCGCGGCCGGGGCCGAGGCCAACGCGGCCAACCGCTACGGCCTCACGCCGCTCGGCCTCGCGGCGATGAACGGCAGCGGAGCCTTCGTGGAACTGCTGCTTGCGGCTGGCGCGGATCCCGAGCGGGCCCTGCCTGGCGGCGAGACACCCCTGCTGACGGCCGCGCGCGCGGGGCGAATCGAGGCGGTGAACGCCCTCCTCGCCCGGCGCGCCCGCGTGGATGCGGTCATCGAGGGCAGCGGCCAGACGGCGCTGCATTGGGCGGCGCACGAGGGCCACGCGCCAGTAGTGCAAGCGCTGCTCAAGGCGGGCGCGGAGCCGTGCCAAGCGGTGGCTGTCTCCGGGATGACGGCGATTCACTTCGCCGCCCGCACCGGCCGCGCCTCCGTGGTGCGGTTGCTCCTCGATGCAGGCGTGGACGTCAACGAGGCGACCCAGCCGCCGCGCAATCCTCCCCGCAAGCAGCCCCGCGCCGGCACCAGCGCCCTGCTGTTGGCGATCGAGAACGGGCATTTCGCGCTGGCGGCGGAACTCCTCGAGCGCGGCGCGAATCCCAACGATGCGCGCTCCGGCTACGCGCCGCTCCACGTCCTGACCTGGGTGCGCAAGCCGGACAGCGGCGAGGACGACGGCCAGCCGGTGCCGGACGGCTCGGGCCTCTTCACCAGCGAGGAGCTGATCCGGCTGCTGGTGGCGAAGGGAGCGGACGTGAACCTGCGCCTGACCGGCGGCCCCTCGGGTGGTGGGCGGATCAACCGCAAGGGGTGCACGCCCTTCTTGCTCGCGGCGGACACCGCCGACACTCCGTACCTGCGGTTGCTGCTCGCGCTCGGCGCGGATCCGACCCTGACGAATATCGACCGCTGCACGCCGCTGATGGCCGCCGCAGGGCTGGGCACCCGTTCGGTGGAGGAGGAGGCGGGCACGGAGGACGAGGCGATCGAGGCGGTGGAGTACCTGTTGACGCTGGGCGCGCAACTGAACGCGGTAGCGGAGACGGGCGACACCGCGATGCACGGGGCGGCGTTCGCGAATTTTCCCAAGGTGGTGCGCCTGCTGCACGCGCGCGGGGCGAAGCTGGACATCTGGAACCGCCCGAACCGGCGCGGGTGGACACCGCTGCTGGTCGCGGAGGGCCACCGGTTCGGGAACTTCAAGCCGGGCTTCTCGACCATCGCGGCGTTCCACGAGGTGCTGCGCGCGCACGGCCTAGAGCCGCCGCCCCCGACCCCGCGCGTCGAGGTGCTGGGGTACGAGGACCCGGGCTGAGCGGCGCTGGGGCGGGACGGGGAATCTCCTTCCGGCCGACGCGGTCCGGCCCGCAACTCCAGCGCAGCGTTGCCCGCGATTGAGGTTTTAGTCTCAGCCTCCTCCTTGCGCGCGACCGCGTGGGGCTCTTTTCTGCGGTGCCTTCAGTGTGCCTCCAGTGCTCCTTCGATTCTCGTTCGCTTGTCGCAGCTAAAAAAATGCCACCAAATACGACTACCGAACCGCACTGGGTCTGAGAAAAACCATCGGTTTTTACCTCCACCGGGGAATTTATCTCACCGGAGAGATTGAAAGGCGGCGGCTCGAAATTTACCCGCCGCAGGCTTGGCGAAGGCGGGCCCCAAAAGGCGCGAAGGGCTCACTTCCCGTTCGGCGCCTTGCGTGGCGTCTATGGACGCCTCCCGAAGCGTCCTCCGCGCCCCGCGCCCGTTGCGCCTTTTGTGGCCATCCTTTGAGGCCAGCCCTCCGAAGCTTCAGCGAAGGAGGGCCGCAAAAGAATTGGGGCTTCGCCGTAAATGGTCGAAGCCCCAGATCGAGTGAGTCGGTCACGGCCCGGTCTGCTTTTCCGAGCGGAACCGAGCGCCCGCAAAAAGGCTCACTCCTCCCGCCGACCGGAGAGCATCAGCAGGATGTGCAGCAAGCTGCCCAGGGCCGCCACAAAGGCCGCGACGTACGTCAGCGCCGCCGCGTCGAGGGTCTCGTGCACGCCCTTCATCTCATCACGCTCGACAATGCCCAAGTTCACCAGCTGCGCCTTCGCCCGGCGGCTCGCATCGAACTCCACGGGCAGAGTCACCAAATGGAAGAGGCAGATGACGCCCAGCGCCACCGCGCCGACCGTCAGCAAGGTGCCGCCGATCGCCGTCGAAAGCAGGAAGATGCCCGCGATCATCACGAAGTTCGCCACGCCCGCCGCGATCTGGGTCGCCGGCGCCATCGTCTGGCGGACATTCATCATCGCATAGCCCACCTTGTGCTGGATCGCGTGACCCGCCTCGTGGGCGGCGACGCCCAGCGCGGCCAGACTGGTGCCGTGATAGTTGTGATGGGACAGCGCCAGGCGCTTGTTCATCGGGTCGTAATGGTCGGTCAGCTCGCCCGGGACCTCGACGATCTCGACGTCACTGATGCCCGCCGAACGCATCACCGCCTCGGCGGCCTCGACCCCGCGGATATGGCCGCGCGACGGGATCTCCACGTTCCGCGCGTAGGCGCGGCGGATCTTCATCTGCGCGTACAGGCCAAACAGCATCGGAACGATAATGAGGAGGATCCAGATGAACATAGGAGTAAGGCGGGTTGCGGTTTGAACCAGAGAATGGTCCTAGGAGAGACGTTAGGCAAACCCGGTGATTTGCCAGTGGAAAAGGACCGCGCTGGAAAGCGCCGGGCGCGGTTCCATCCTCCCCTCCTGACGGGGCCGGCGGGCTCACGCCGCCAGCCCGCTCCGGCGCAGGAGCGCCTGCGGGTCGGGATCGCGCCCCAGGAAGGAGCGGAACAGCACGGCCGGATCCTCCGCATTGCCGCGGCTCAGGATGCACCGGACGAACTCCGCGCCCACCTCCCCATTGAAGATGCCCTCCCGTTGGAACCGCGTGAAGGCGTCCGCCTCCAGCACCTCCGCCCACTTGTACGAATAGTACCCCGCGGCATACCCCACGGGATCCCCGAACAGGTGGGTGAAGCGCTTCACGATGGTCGGCGCCGGCGGCTCGGTCGGGACCAGGCAGTCCGCCACCGCCGCCCGCAACCGCGGCTCCACGTCGCCCGCCCCGGCATAGTCCGCCGTGTGCATGTGCAGGAGCAGGTCCAGCTTGCCGAACGCCACCTGGCGCATCGTCGCGCTCGCGGCCCGGAAGTTCCGGGCGGCCAGCATCCGGCCGTACAGGTCCTCAGGGATCGGGGCCCCGGTCTCGTGGTGCCGGGCGAACAGGCTCAAACCCTCCCGCTCCCACGTCCAATTCTCCAGGATCTGCGAGGGCAGCTCCACGAAGTCCCAGGCCACGTTGACGCCATTGAGCGACTTGATCGGCACCTCGCCCAACAGGTGATGCAACAGATGACCGAACTCGTGGAAGATGGTCTCGACCTCACGGTGCGTCAGCAGCGCCGGGCGGTCCCCCGCCGGGGGCGTCATATTACCGCAGATCAGCCCCAAGTGCGGCAGGCGGGGCCCATCCGTCTGCGGTCCGCCGGTGATGAGATAGTTCATCCAGGCCCCGCCCCGCTTCGATTCGCGCGGGTGCCAGTCGGCATAGAAGGACCCGACGTGCCGCCCCGCCCGGTCGTGCATCTCGTAGAACCGCACCTCCGGGTGCCAGACCGGCACCGTGCCCGGGGCGTGCTCCTGAGTCCGGAGGCCGAAAACGCGTCCGGCGATCTCGAACAGTCCGGCGATGACGCGGTCCATCGGCAGGTACGGGCGCAGCGCCTCCTCGTCGAACTGGTAACTGGCCTGCCGCAGGCGCTCCGCCCAGAAGGCGACGTCCCACGGCGCGAGGCGCCGCACCGCCTCACCGGTCTGGGCCGCGCGGAATTCCTCCAGTTCCTTTGCCTCGCGCGCGAAGGGCTTCAGGCAGCGGTTCCGGAAGTCCTCCACGAAAGCCAGCGCGCGGGCGCCTTGCCCGGCCATCCGGCGGCGCAGGACGCTATCCGCGAAGTGTTCCTGGCCCAGCAGCTTGGCCTTCTCCGCCCGGAGTTGCAGGAGACGTTCGATTTGGGGCGCGTTATCGTGAGGCGATTGGGACCCGACGGCGGCGCTGGCGGTCCAGACCTGCCGGCGGACTTCCTCGTCGCGCACGTGCATCAGGACCGGCTCCAGCGAGGGATGGTGCAGGGTGAAGCGCCAGCCCTCCAGGCCCTTGGCCTCGGCGCTGCGGCGGGCGGCGGCCTTGGCCTGGGGCGGCAGGCCCTCCAAGCGGGCCTCCTCCGCGGGAGGGATCACCAGCTGCCACGCATTGGTGGCATCGAGGACGTTTTCCGCGAACTTCTGGGCCACCTGAGCCATTTCCGTCTGCAAGGCCTCCAAGCGCGCACGCGCCTCCGCGGGCAGATCCGCGCCCGCGTCTCGGAAGTCCTTGACCGTTTCGTCGAGGAACCGCCGTTGCACCCCGGTCAGCGCCGCTGCAGCGGGAGTGGCCGCGAAGGCCTTCAGCCGGGCCCAAAGCTCGGGATTGAGGGGGATCCGGGCATAGAAGGCGGTGACGCGCGGCAGCACCGCACTATGCGCGGCCCGCAGCGCCGGTTCGTCGGCGACCGACTGCTGGTGCCCGACCTTGGCCCAGACCAGGTTCAGTTCCTCAGTCGCGCGCTCCAGGGCCAGGAAAGTGTTCTCGAAGGTCACCGCGGCGAGGTCGATGGCGGTGATGGCCGCGAGGGCGGCCTCGGCGCGGGCCAGCGCGGCGTCGACCGCGGGCACCACGTGGTTTGCCGTGAGCTCGGACCAACGGATCCGGAAATCGTCGCGGAGGTAGGGATTGCTCATCGCGCGCAGAAACGCGCGCCCGCCGGCGGAGTCAAACCGCAAAGCCCGGCTTACCAGCGCCAAGCGGCACTGAAGGACGGCTGGCGCGGGGACGCGGGCACCGCGGGGATCTCCTGAAAGCGATCATCCCACAGGTTCTCGACCAACAGGGAGACCTCCAGTCGCGGCACGGCGGCGGGCCGGTAGGCGAGCCCCAGCGTGCCGTGCAGCGCCCGCTCCCCGCCGACCGTCCGCAGCAGGTTGGGCG
>SYDD01000073.1 GCA_005786775.1 Opitutaceae bacterium | reverse complement strand
GCTTCCACCCGCAGGGCCTCGCCCTGGAAATTCGGCTCCGTGAAGAACACGACCGCATCGGCGGCCGTCACCCGCGCGAGCACGGCGAGCGAGAGGCAGGTGAGTTGAAAGAAGGTGGGGTGAAGTGTCATAGGCTAGCGAGCGAAGAAAGGGTTGTGGACCTTTTCTTGATCGAGGGTCGTCAGCGGCCCGTGCCCGCAGGCCAGCACGGTGTCACGGGGCAGGGACAGGATTTTCCGACGATTGTTGCGCAACTGGTCTTTGAAATGGGTGGCGCTGCCGCCCATCGAGCTCGCAAAGATCGAGTCGCCGACCACGGCTAGAGGCCAACTTAGTCCAGTGACGTAGAAGGTCGTCAGGCCGGGCGAATGTCCAGGGGTCAGCAACGTCTTTACCGCGAGGGCCCCGACGTGGAAGTGGGCATTCTCCGGAAACGTGCGCGCGCCCGGATGCGGCACTGGCTCCAGTTCGCTGCTCCACACTTCCGCTTTCGTGGCCTCGGCGAGCCGCGGCAGGTCCGCAATGTGGTCGGGGTGGGTGTGGGTGAGGAAAACATAACGCAGCCGCAGGCCCTCGGTCCCGATGATATCCAGCATCGCGGTGCAGTCCGCCCCCGTGTCGAACGCCGCCGCCACCCGGGCCCGCGGATCCCAGATTAGATAGTGGTTGACCAGCATCTCGCCGTGCCGGGAGCTAAAAGCTGCGAACCCGGTCGGGAAATCGGGGATGCGGGGGTACCAGCGCTGATGCGCCAGCGCCTCGAGGGCATCCGGTGAAAGACCCAGGTGCCGTGCCACCCGCCGCAGGACGGCGTCCTTGGGCTGACCCGACCGCAGCGACTGGAGATCCTCTAGGCTCACCTCGGCGCGGCGGGCCAGATCGGCGTCGCTAATTCCGAGTCCCCGCTGGGCCTTGGCGATCACGTCCTGAAAGTTGTCCTCGAGGGGCAGATGCGGCATCCCTGCGGCAATAAGTTGGCGGGAGGTAACCCGCAAGCCGGATGCGCCCACCGGGTTTGCCGTTGCCACAGCCGGGGGAGACTCTTTCCCTGCGCAGCTTATTCTCCTATGACCACCTCCGCGGATTATCTTTCCTCCCTTTATGCGCTCACCGGCAAGGTGGCGGTCGTCATCGGCGGCACCGGCGAATTGTGCGGGGCGATGGCCGAAGGGCTCGCCGGGGCCGGGGCCGAAGTCGTATTGGTCGGACGGCAGGCGGAGAAGGCGACGCCCCGCCTCGAGCGTATTCAGGCCGCCGGCGGGCGCGGTTATTTCCTCGCGGCTGAGGCGTCGGAGAAGTCCTCCCTAGAGGCCCTACTCACGACCGTACGCGAGCGGTCCGGTGGAATTGATATTGTGATCAATGGGGCTGGGGTAAACTCGGCTACGCCGTTTCTCGACATCTCCGAAGACGAGTTTGACCGCATTATGCGCGTGAACCTGAAAGGAGTGTTTTTGGGCTGCCAGGTCTTTGGCCGCTACTTGGTCGAGCGCGGGCAGGGGGGCAGCATTATCAACCTGGGCTCGATGAGCGCGGTGGTCCCGCTTTCCCGGGTGTTCACTTACTCCGCATCCAAGGCGGCGGTCCACAATCTCTCAAAAAATCTCGCCCGCGAATGGGCGCCGCAGCGGATCCGCGTCAATACGCTGGTCCCGGGCTTCTTTCCGGCCGAACAGAATCGCAAGATCCTGTCGCCGGACCGCGTGGCTAGCATCCTCGGGCATACGCCGATGAAGCGCTTCGGCGAGGCCCGCGAACTGATCGGCGCGACGCTGCTGCTCTCCAGCGAACGGGCCGGCGGCTTCATTACCGGATCTGAGCTCATCGTGGATGGCGGTTACCATGCGATGACCATCTGAGCCTATAGTATTCCTTGGGGTGAAAATAGAACTTGATATAAGCGGCTTTAACCGGAACATCCCTCTTTGTATGTTATCCAAAAAGCTCAAGGAACTGCAAGCTGCGCGGGATCGTCTCGCCAGCCTCGAGAAGACCATGGAAGCCGAGCTCGCGGCGCTGCCCGCCCAGTTCGGATTCGCTTCCGCGCAAGCGTTCGCGGATGCGGTAGTGAAGGCCTCCGCCGCTGGCACTCGTCAGGCGCGGAAGGCCGGTCGCCGCAAGGGTGCGGTCAAACCCAAGGGTAAGCGAAAGCGGAGCGTGGTGACGGACGAGCTTCGCACCCAGGTTAAGCAGCTCGCCGAGGCTGGCCAGACCGGGTCTGAGATCAAGGCCGCCACCGGGCTCTCCCTGCCGACGATCCAAAATATCAAGAAGGCCTTCGGATTGGTAAAGACCCGCGCCGCCTCCTAAGTTCACTCGTGGCTCAACCGCCCCCGCCCATGCGGGGGCTTTTTCATTTAATCAGCGCGGCTCGCCCGATGCAGGTTTCGCGTTCGACCCCTAACTTACCATCCGGATCGGCGTGAAACACTTTATTCAAGCCAATAGCAACGGCCGCTTGCACTCCGCTGATGAGCCCGCGGTCTCGCCCCTGAACCGGGGCTATCTCTACGGCGACGCGGTGTATGAAGTCTGGCGAACCCACGGGGGTGCGCTGTTCGCTTTTGTGGAACATTGGGCGCGACTGGAGCAGTCGGCCAAAGCTGTGCACCTGGCGCTGCCGCTGACACCCGCGCAATGTCGGGAAGAGATTACACGCACCGCCACCACGTTCCGCGCCCAGACCGGCGAGTCAGGTGAGCTCTATGTTCGCCTTCAGATCACCCGCGGGGCGGGGCCCATCGGACTGGATCCCGGGCTGGCGGAACGATCAGACTGGACGATACTGGTTCAACGCACCCCGCCACCCATTTCTCGCGGTTTGCGGCTGGCGATCCCCCTCACGCTACGCCGCAACCCAGTCGACTGCCTGAACCCCGCATGGAAAACCGGTAATTACTTGAACAACGTGCTCGGGCTGGGGGAGGCCCGCCGCCGTGGCGCCGACGACGCACTCTTTCTCAACCAAGCCGGCTATTTCACTGAGGCCTCCGCCGCCTCCTTACTCTTGGTCCAGGGGGCGCGATTGGTCACCCCACGCTTGGAGGACGGCCTGCTCGCCGGGATCACCCGCGCACTCCTATTGACGCGGGTAGCTCCGGCCGCCGGCATTGCTATTGAAGAACGCTCCATCCGTCCGGCCGAGCTGGATCGGTTCTCCGAAGCGATGTTGCTCTCGACCACCAAGGATGTGGCTCCCGTGGCGGCGATTGACGGGACGGAGTGGCCGGAGGCTCCGGGGCCCGTCACCCGGCGCCTAATGGCCGCTTGGCAGGATTACGTAAGCGAGTACGCACGTCAAAATCCCGGACTGCGGGTGTGAAGCCATAAGGGTCGGCGAAGGGATCCGCTGCGGCTTCAACCGAGCTCGGCCAGGATCGAGTTGAAGGTCGCGCTCGGACGGAGAGCTGCCGTGGCCTTCACGGGATCGGGCCGATAGTAGCCACCCACATCCACTGGACGACCCTGCGCGGCGAGGAGGTCTTGGGTGATCGCCTTCTCCTGCTCGGTGAGCCGGGCCGCGATGGGTGCGAATTTCGCCTGCAGGGCGGGATCGCGGGTCTGGGCAGCGAGCGCCTGCGCCCAGTAGAGCGCCAGATAGAAGTGACTCCCGCGATTGTCCGTGGTTCCCAGCTTGCGGCCCGGGGAACGATCAAGCTCAAGGAACTTGCCCGTCGCCTGATCCAAGGTATCCGCGAGGACCCGAGCAGGGGCGTGGTTGAAGACCTGGGCCAGATGTTCGAGCGATGCGGCCAGCGCGAAAAACTCCCCGAGCGAGTCCCAGCGCAGGTAACCTTCTTGCAGGAACTGCTCGACGTGCTTCGGTGCGGAGCCACCAGCGCCGGTCTCAAACAGCCCGCCACCTTTCATCAGGGGCACGATGGAAAGCATCTTGGCGCTCGTGCCGACCTCAAGGATCGGAAAGAGGTCCGTAAGGTAATCCCGGAGCACGTTGCCCGTAACCGAAATCGTGTCCTGCCCGGCGCGCAGGCGCTCCAGGGTCGCCCGGCAGGCGGCGGCGGGGGCAAGGATGCGTAGGTCGAGCCCGGACGTGTCCAGTTGAGCGAGGCCCGCGCGGACCTTTGCGATTAGCTGGGCGTCGTGGGCGCGGGCCCCATCGAGCCAGAAGATGGCGGGCGTGCGGCTGAGGCGGGCGCGGTTTACAGCGAGCTTCACCCAGTCCTGCACCGCCGCGTCTTTAGTCTGGCAGGCGCGCCAGATGTCGCCCGCCTCAACGCGGTGGGCCAAGAGCACGCGGTCCCGCTCATCCACTACACGGATCTCGCCCGCGCCCGGGGCGACGAAGGTTTTGTTGTGGGAGCCGTATTCCTCGGCGGCCTGCGCCATCAGCCCGACGTTGGGCACCGTG
>SYDD01000072.1 GCA_005786775.1 Opitutaceae bacterium | reverse complement strand
CCGGATGAAACCTGCGTTCTCGCTGCGCGCCTTTGCCCTGCCCCTCGCGCTGGGGGTGCTGTGCCTGTTCTTCTATCTGCGCGAGCCGCTCTTCCTGGGGCCGCGCAACCTGACCCAGCTGCTGGTGGAGTTCGCGCTCACGGGCACTTTGGCGCTCGGGATGTTCCTGATTCTGCTGCCCGGCCAGATCGACCTGTCGGTGGGCAGCGGCGTGGGGCTAGTGGGCGGGATCGCGGCGGTGCTGGTGTTCCACCACGGCTGGCCGGCGCCGGCGGCGCTGGGCGCGGGCCTGGGGGCGGCGCTCCTCCTGTGGCTGCTGATGGGGACGCTGATCGTGCGGCAGCGGATTCCGGCGTTCATCATCACCCTTGGCGGGTTGCTGGTGTTCAAGGGCCTGTTCTGGCTGGTCATCCGTAACTCGACCGTGCCCGTCGTGGCGGGGGGCGGGGAAAACCTCTATTCGCGTCTGACCACTGGCTATCTCCCGTCCGCGATGGGCCTCGGGCTGACCGCCCTCGTGCTGGCGGGACTGGGGCTGGCGCAGTGGCGGGACCGGGTGGCCCGGCAGGCACTAGGGCTGGCGGTGCCCCCGGCATTAGCGACGGGCCTGCGGGCGGCGGCGGTGGCCTTGGCGGCGTTTGGCCTGGTCCTGTTGTGCAACCGGTTCCGGGGCGTGCCGGTGACCCTGCTGGTGTTGGCGGGCGCGGCGGGCCTCGTCCACTTCCTGACCCGGCACACGCCATTTGGCCGGCACCTGTACGCGATTGGCGGGAATGAGGAGGCGGCGGGGTTGTCGGGCATCCCGGTGGCGCGGGTGCTGATCGGGGCGTACGGCCTGATGGGCGTGGCGGTGGCGCTGACGGGCTTTATGACGACGGCCTATGCGGGGGCCTCGACCACGACCGTGGGGGACCTGATGGAGTTGGACGCGATCGCGGCGTGCGTGATTGGCGGGACGGCGTTGCGGGGTGGGCGCGGGAGTGTAGGCGGGGTATTGTGCGGGGCGCTGATTATGGCGGTGCTGTTAAATGGGATGACTTTGTTGGCGGTGGAGCCGGAGCTGAAGTTTATCGCCCGGGGGAGTGTGTTGGCGCTGGCCGTGTGGCTAGACGTGCGCTTCGGCGGGGAAGCGCGGGGTTGAGGGGGTGCCTCGGCTGCATCGAACCGCGGCCGGTCCCGCCCGCGGTTCAGTTCGAGCATACGCGGTCTGGTGTGGCTGGGGCGCGCCGCCTCGGTGAGGGCGGACCAAAATCCATCCGGCGGAGCCATCCAGCCCCCACTCAGACGTCGAGGCCGTCTAAGTCCTGTCCGCCGTCCTGTCCGCCGTAGCCTTGGCGAAGGCGGAAGCCTTGGCGAAGGAGGAAGTTTTCAGCAAAGGAGGAGCCTGCCCGCCGTAGCTTCAGCGAAGGCGGGACACAAAAGGCGCAAAGGGCCCCTTCCGCGATCCGTGCCGTGCGTGGCGTCCATAGACGCCGCGAACCTGCCAGGAGCGAGCCTTAGGGCAGGGCTCGAACCGTAAAGTCTCCGCCTGTGAAGCCGTAGGCCCGGACAGGCCTCAGAGCCTTGGTTCGGAGCCCTCACCCCAAGCGCTCCCCTCAGGCGCGTCCGCGGCGCCTATAGGCGCCATCTCAACCTCCGCCACGCCCTCGACCCCTTGCGCCTTTTGCGGCCATCCTCGGACACCCGCGTTTTCAGGCTTGATCCCGTTTGATCCTCGGGCCGTAAGACGGAATCTTACGCGCAATGACCACGTGTATCTCCAGCAAGGGACAGATCGTCCTGCCCGCCGCGATCCGCCGGCGCGATGGGATCGCCGCCGGGGAGACCTTCGCCATCGAACGGCTCGATCGTGGCGACTACCGGCTTACCCGTCTGACGCGCCCGGCCAATGCGGGGCTGGTGGATTGGCTGCTGGCCTGTCCGGCGAAGGGATTCTATACGCCGATACCGTCTGAAAGCACCGATAGCCTGTGACCTATCTGGTGGATGCCAATGTGCGCCGGCGCGGCGAAGCGATGCCGGTCAAGGACAGCATGATTGCCGCCACGGCGCTGGTCCACGGCTTGAGGGTGGCGACCCGCAACACGCGCGATTTCGCCAAGGCGCGGGTGGCGGTCGTGGATCCGTTTGCTTAGCCCGGGGCCATCCTCCGGGCGCCGAGCGAACTCGCCACGCAGGGCTAGCCACAAAAGGCACAAGGCGCTCTCTCGGCGATCGAAGCTGTGCGTGGCGTCCATAGACGCCGCGCATCTTCAGGGAGGAGCCCTTCGGGCAGGGCTCGAACCGTGGGGCTTCAGCCTTCGAAGCGATGGGCCCGGTGAGGCCTCGGGGCGTTGGTTTGAAGCCCTCCCCTCTGGACGCTCCCCCGATCGCGTCCGCGGCGCCTATGGGCGCCACCCCAACCTCCGCCACTCCCTCGACCCTTTGCGCCTTTTGCGGCCATCCTCCGCCTGAAGGCGTCTTTGGTCCTGAAGTAGGCCCGTCTCGCTTCGACCGGGGCGGCCCACCTTCGCCAAGGCTTCCGCGGGCAGGCGCGCCCCAGCTACACCGATCCGCGGCGTCTCCGAATGCCCGCGCGCTGCCCGCCCTCCGCGTCCAATCCTGATCCAGCCCTGATCCAGTCATCCCTCGGTGATCCTTCGGTTCCGACTGTAGAAAACACCCGGTTTACCTCTGAAGGACCGAAGGATAACCGAAGGATGACTGTAGGCACACTGGAGGAGGACCGAGGGCAGGCCGGAGGGGCTGGGGAGGAGCGAGGGGAATTCGTTTTGGTCGGCACGGACCGGGGCGGCGCGCCCCGGCTACACCGGGCCAGCCAGCAGCCGGAATTCAGCTGCCCCCACCCCGCAAATGCCGCTTGCGCTTGCCCGGGGGTCGTGTGCGTTTGCTCCCCCGATGTCCTCCGCCACCGCCTCCCCGCGCAAACCCGCGTGGCTCCGCGCCCGCCTCCCCGGCGGACCCGGCTACCTCGCGACCCGCCGCCTGGTCGAGGAGAACCGCCTGCACACGGTCTGCCAGAGCGCCCAGTGCCCCAACCTCGGCGAATGCTGGTCCCGCGGCACCGCCACGCTGATGATCCTCGGGAGCATCTGCACCCGGTCCTGCACGTTCTGCGCCATCGAGACCGGCCGCCCCACCGAACTCGACCTCGGCGAACCCGCCCGCGTCGCGGAGGCCGTCGCCACGATGAACCTGCGGCACTGCGTCATCACCAGCGTCGCCCGGGACGAGCTCGCCGACGGCGGCGCCTCCGTCTGGGCGGCCACGATCCGTGCCATCCGCCACCGCAACCCGGGCACCGCCATCGAGGTGCTCACCCCCGACTTCAAGGGCAACCTCGCCCACGTCGACACGGTCCTCGACGCCAAGCCCGACATCTACAACCACAACCTCGAGACGGTCGAACGCCTCCAGAAGCCGGTCCGCGTCCAGGCCCGCTACGACCGCTCGCGCTCCGTCCTGCGGCACGCGAAGTCCCGCGGCTTCACGACGAAGACCGGGATCATGCTCGGGGTCGGCGAGGAGCCGGGCGAGGT
>SYDD01000071.1 GCA_005786775.1 Opitutaceae bacterium | reverse complement strand
GTTCTTCCGGGGCGACGTCGCCGCGGTCAAGGCCGCGGTTGACGCCGGCGCCGAGGCGGCCGCGAAGGTCGGCGAGGTGATCGCCGTCCAGGTCATCCCGCGCCCGCACGAGGACCTCGCCGGGCTCGGCCGCTGGCTCCAGCAGGCCTCGGCCTGACCCTTCCGCGGGGCCGCCCGCGGTCCCGCGTCCGCCGCCGCGCCCTCGGGCGCGGTCACCCGGCCACCGATGAACCTCCTCGTCGCCAACCTCGGCTCGACCTCGTTCAAGTACCGGCTCTTCCGCTTCACCGGGGCGGAGGAGGCGGTGCTGCTGGCGAAGGGCGGATCCGAACGCGTCACCGATTACGGTGTCGCGATCGACGCCTGCCTCGCGGAGCTGCGCGCCGGCGGTCACCTCGCCTCGGCCGCCGATCTGCATGGGGTGGGGTTCAAGACCGTGCTCGGCCGCGGAGTCACGGGCTGCGTGCCGGCGGATGCCCGCGTGATCGCCGCGCTCGAGGGGTTCCGCGAGATCGCCCCCGCGCACAACCCGCCCTACGCCGCCGGCATCCGCCGCTTCCGCGAAAAGCTGCCCGGCGTGCCCCTGTTCGCCCTCTTCGAGACGGCCTTTTACCAGTGGGTGCCCGACGCCGCGACGCGCTATGCGGTGCCCGCCGCCTGGCACGAGGCCGGGGTCCGCCGCCATGGCTTCCACGGGGCCAGCCACAAGTTTGTCGCCGAGCGCTCCGCCGAACTGCTCGGCCGGGCCGACGTCGCCGCGCGCGCCCGCCGTCTGTACCAGCTCGGGCCCGCGCCGCTGCCGGCCGGCGCCGCCCCCCTCCGCGTCATCAGCTGCCACCTCGGCGGTAGTAGCTCCGTCACCGGCATCCGCGACGGCGTGGCGGTCGGGACCAGCATGGGCCTCAGCCCGCAGTCGGGCCTGCCGCAGAACAACCGCGTCGGCGACCTCGACTCCGCCGCGATCCCCTTCGTGATGAAGACGCTCGGCCTGCCGCTGGCCGAGGTGGAGCGCCAGCTGACCAAGGAGTCCGGGCTGCTCGGCTTGTCCGGCGCGGGCAACGACCTGCGCGACATTCGCGCGGCCGCGGCCGCCGGCGACGCCCGTGCTCGGCTCGCGCTCGACGTCTTCGTCCATTCCGCGCGGCACTGGATCGGCGCCTTCTGGGTGGAACTCGGTGGCTGCGACGCCCTCGTGTTCACCGCGGGCATCGGCGAGAACAACCCCGACCTGCGCGCCGCCATCGGCGCCGGGCTCGAGGGCCTCGGCCTGCAGCTCGACCCGGCCCGCAACGAGGCACTCCGCGGCGCCGAGGGCGAGGTGTCCGCCGCCGGCGCCCGCACCCGCGTGCTCGTCATCCCCGCCAACGAGGAGCTGGTCGTCGCCCGCGAGGCGTACCGCTGCCTCGCCGCTTCCCGCTGACCCGTCCCCCTTTCCTTCAACCTCCCCTCAACCCAGTCATTCTTATGGCCTCCAAAGCAATTGGTCTCCTCGAAACGCGCGGCCTCACCGCGCTCGTCACCGGCGTCGACGCGATGCTCAAGTCCGCGAACGTCTCCCTGCACGGCCCGATGAAGCAGGTCGGCAACGCCCTCGTCTCGGCGGTGGTCATCGGCGACGTCGCCGCGGTCAAGGCCGCAACCGACGCCGGCGCGCAGGCAGCCCGCACCGTGGGCGAGGTCGTCAGCGTGCAGGTCATCCCGCGGCCCCACGACGACGTCGCGGTCGTGCTGCCGAAGCCGGCCGCCGCCGCGGCGAAGAAGTAACCCGCCCGCCGCCTCCCTGATGTTCCTCGCGCGCGTCATCGGCTCGGTGGTCTCGACCAAGAAGGACGAGGCCATGAAGGGCCGAAAACTCGTGGTGCTGCGGCCGCTGCTGGTGGACGAGGCCAACCCGGCCCAGTTCCGGCCGGGCGCCAACACCGTGGTCGCCGTCGACACCCTCGGCGCCGGCCTCGGGGAGGTCGTCCTGTTCTGCCAGGGCAGCTCCGCACGCCAGGCCAGCGGGATGAAGTCCCTGCCGGTCGACGCCGTGATCACCGGCATCGTCGACGCCGTCGACGTGCTCAACCACAAGGTCTATCCCGCCCGGTCCTGAGGCCCCCGCGCCGCCCCGCCCGCCCGATGAGTTCCCCCCTTCCCCTGGACGAAAAGGCCCTACGCGCCGTGGTCGAGGACGTGCTCCGCAGCCTCGGCCGCTCGCCGGTGCTGTCCCCGGCGCCCGCCCCCGGGTCCGCGCCCGCCGCCCCCGCGGTGGTCCGCGCCGGCCCGCGCCTCGGCGTGTTCGACTCCGTGCCCGAGGCCTGCGCCGCCGCGCACGCCGCCTTCACCCAGCTCCAGACCAAGGGGATCGCGGGCCGCGCCAAGGTGGTCGAGATCGTCAAGTCCCTCGCCACGGCCCACGCGGCGGAGTGGGGCCGCTTCGAGTTCGAGGAGACGCGCATCGGCCGGCTCGAGCACAAGATCGAGAAGCTCCAGATCGTGAAGCTGGTCCCGGGCGTCGAGTGGCTGAAGCCCTTCGCGCTCAGCGGCGACCACGGGATCACGCTCGAGGAGTACACGCCGTTCGGCGTCATCGGCGCGATCCTTCCCGTCACCCATTCCGTCCCCACGCTCAGCGGCAACATCATCAACATCGTCGCCGCGGGGAACGCCGTCGTCTTCAACCCGCACCCCGGCGGCGCGCGCTCGGCCGCCCTCGCGGTCCGCGCCTACAACGAGGCGATCCAGGCCGCCCTCGGGATCGAGAACCTGGTCTGCACCGTCGCGCAGCCGACGCTCGACACGTTCGCCGCGCTGACGCGCGACCCGCACATCGGGCTGCTCTGCGTCACCGGCGGCCCCGCCGTGGTCGCCGCCGCGATGAAGTCCGGCAAGCGCGCGGTCTGCGCCGGCCCGGGCAACCCGCCCGTGCTGGTCGACGGCACCGGCTGCCTGCGCAAGGCGGCCCGCGACATCGTCCAGGGCGCCGCGTTCGACAACAACCTGCTCTGCATCGGGGAAAAGCAGGTGTTCGTGCCCGACGCGCACTTCGCCGGCTTCCGCGAGGCGCTCGTCGCCGCCGGCGCAGCCGAGCTCAACGCCGCCCAGGTGGAGCGTCTGACCGCCGCGGCCTTCACCTTCTCCAAGGACGCCGGCGGCTGCTCCCACGCCGCCGTCAACCGCAAGCTCGTCGGCGCCGACGCCGCGGTGCTCGCCCAGCACGCGGGGGCCAACGTGGCGGCCTCCACCCCGCTGCTGTTCGCGGAGACGCCCGCCGACCACGCCTTCGTCGTCGAGGAGCAGATGATGCCGATGATCCCGGTCGTGCGCGTCCGCTCGGTCGAGGAGGGCATCGAGCTCGCCCGCCGCTCGGAGCACGGCTACAAGCACTCCGCCATCATCCACTCGCTCAACGTGGACCATATGACGCAGATGGCCCGCGCGCTCGACACCACGCTGTTCGTCAAGAACGGTCCCTGCGTCGCGGGCCTCGGCCTGGGCGGCGAGGGCTACCTCAGCTATTCGATCGCGACCACGACCGGCGAAGGCATCACGACGCCCGCCACGTTCACGCGGACGCGCCGCTGCGTGATGGTCGACAACCTCCGGATCTACTGAGCCATGATGGTCGCGCGCGTCGACGGGGTGATCGTCACCACGGTCTGCCATCCCAGCATGGCCGGCCACCGCACGATCATCTGCCAGCCGCTCGACGAGCACGGCCGCGAGGAGGGCGCCCCGTTCCTCGCCCTCGACCCGCACGCCGCGGGGCGCCACCAGCGGGTCCTGGTCTCGACCGACGGCTCCCACACGCGCGCCCACGTGGGCGACCCCCGCTCGCCGCTGCGCAACATCATCCTCGGCGTGATCGACGAGGAGGACGCCCGCGCGGGCCGCTGACGATGCGCCTCGGACACGTCATCGGCCGCGTCACGCTCTCCCGGCAGGACCCCGCCTACCACGGCGGCCGCTTCCTGCTCGTCCAGCCGTTCGGCCGCGACCAGTACCGCGGCGCCGGGATGACGCCGCTGGCGGCCGGCAACAGCCTGGTGGTGTACGACCAGCTCGGGGCCGGGGTCGGCCACGTGGTCGGCTTCACCGAGGGCGCCGAGGCGACCGCGCCGTTTCCCGAGCCCACCCCGGTCGACGCGTACTGCGCGGCGATCGTCGACGAGATCTTCTACCAGCCGCCCGCCTGAGGCGGCCTCTTCTCCCAATGCCGAAAGTCATCACCGCCCGCGAAGCCGAGGAACTCCTGCGCAAGGGCGAGGCCCCTCCGGCCGGCGCGATCCTCACGCCCTCCGCCCGCGACGTCCTCGGGGGCGGCAGCCTCCAGTCCGCCTTCCGCGGCACCGGCGCCCGTGCCGCGGCCAAGCCCGCCTCCGCCCCCGCGGCGTCCGCCGCCCCGGCGCCCTCGACGCCTGACCTGGAGTTCCGCTGGACCCCGGGCGCGGACCCCCGCACGCCGGCCGAGATCGCCGCCTTCTTCCGCTCGCCCGCGCTCGAGGTGCTCAAGGAACGCATCTGCGACATCGGCCGCCGCCTCTGGCAGCGCGAGTACACGGACGGCAACGGCGGCAACATCACCATCCGCGTCGGCGACAACCTCGCCCTCTGCACGCCCACGCTCATCTGCAAGGGCTTTATGACGCCGGCGGAGATGTGCCTTGTGGACCTCGACGGCAACCAGCTCGCCGGCACCCGTAAGCGCACCAGCGAGGCGATGACCCACTTCGGGATCATGAAGCGCCAGCCGGCCGCGAAGGCCTGCGTCCACGCCCACCCGCCCCACGCCACCGCGTTCGCCATCGCCAACGTCGACATCCCCTCCTGCCTGATCCCCGAGGCCGAGGTGTTCCTCGGCAAGATCGGCGTCGCGAAATACCAGACGCCGGGCACGCCCGCCAACGCCGACGAGGTGGGCGAGGTCGGCAAGGACCACCAGGCCGTGCTGATGGAGAACCACGGCGTGATCTGCTGGGGCAAGGACGTCGAGGACGCCTACTGGAAGATGGAGAACATCGACTCCTACTGCCGCACGGTCTGGATCGCGGCCGGCCTCGGCGGCGGCCTCCACCGCTTCTCCGGCCGCCATGCCCGCGAGCTCATCGACATCCGCCAGAAGCTCGGGATGCCCGACCCGCGCGCCGGACTCAAAGAGTGCGAGCTCTGCGACAACGCCGACTTCCGCCCCGCCACCGTCTGCGCCGCGCCCGCCGCCCCCGCGGAGCCCGCCGCCCCCGATCCCCAGATCGAGGCCGTCGTCCAGGCGGTTACCACCCAGATCCTCCGCCAGCTCGGCGGCAGATGACCTTCCCCGCGTCCCCATGAAAGTCTCCATCATCGGCGGCGGCGGCCGCGTCGGCTCCAACGCCGCCTTCGCCCTCCAGTGCGCCGGCATCGTCTCCGAGATCCAGCTCCTCGACGCCAACGCCGACCTCGCCGAGGGCGAGGCCCTCGACCTGCTCCACGGCGCCTCCTCCCTCGCCGACCAGCGCATCTACGCCGGCGACTACGCCCGCGCGAAGGACAGCGACATCTTCGTCATCACCGCCGGCCTCCGCCGCAAGCCCGACGAGTCGCGCCTCGACCTCATCAACCGCAACGTCGCCCTGTTCAACGGCATCCTCGACAGCCTGAAGGGCGCCGGGATGCGCAAGGACGCGCTGGTGTTCGTCGTGTCCAACCCGGTCGACATCCTCACCCAGCTCGCTGCCGCCCGCCTCGGCCTGCCGTGGTCACAGGTGCTCGGCCTCGGCACGATGCTCGACACCGCCCGCTTCCGCTCGCTCATCGCGCAGGAGCTCAAGCTGGCCCCGACGCAGGTGAAGGCCCTGATCCTCGGCGAGCACGGCGACTCGATGTTCCCCGTGTGGTCCTCCGCCACCCACGCCGGCCTGCCGCTGGTGCGGATGCCCGGCTGCACGCCCGCCTTCCAGTCTCAGATCTTCGAGCGCACCAAGGGCAGCGGCGCCGAGGTGATCCGCCGCAAGGGCGGGGCCGGCTGGGCCGTGGGCGCGACGATCGCCGAGGTGATCCACGCGATCGCGCACGACCGCCGCCAGATCCTCCCCGTCGCCACGGTGCAGCAGGGCGCCTATGGCATCCGCGGCACCGCCCTGAGCGTCCCCACCGTGGTCGGCCGCGCCGGCGCCCTCGCCCACGTCGAAGTCGAACTCTGGCCCAAGGAACTCCAGGCCCTGCAGGCCTCCGCCAAGGCGCTCAACGACACCTTCGCCAAGGTGAAGCGCGCCTGAACCGGGTGGTTCGCGGCGGGCTTACGCCTTGCCAATTGGGCGCAAGTGTATTGCATAGGGACGAACTCATCCTATGAAAAAGCTACTCCTCGCTCCCCTCGCCGCGGCCTTCATCGCCGCTTCCGCCTTCGCGGCGGACAAGGAAGTCACCCTCACCGGCGCCGGCCAGTGCGCCAAGTGCTCGCTCAAGCAGACTGACGCGTGCCAGAACGCCGTCGTCGTCAAAGAGGGTGGCAAGGACACCACCTACCTGATGGCGCAGAACGACGTCGCCAAGAAGTTCCACGGCACCGTCTGCAAGGGCGTGAAGCAGATCACCGTGACCGGTTCCGTCAGCGAGAAGGACGGCAAGAAGGTCATCACGGCCTCCAAGGTGGCCGAGGTGAAGAGCTGATTCCGGCTCAGACCTGAAATTCTCCGGGGCGCCCGCGGGCGCCCCTTTTTTGTGCCCGCGCGCGGCGCCGCCCGTGGCCGGCGGCGCGCTTGCCTCCGCCCGCTGGCCGCGGTGGGGTGGGGGATGCCCCGCCCGCCGTCCCCGGCGGCCCCGTCGCCGATGAATTCCGCCCCCGGTCGCCGAGCCTTCCTTCGCCGCTCGGGAATAGCGGCCGCCGCGGCCGCGGCTGGCGCGCTGCCCCAGCTCGGTTGCGCCACGCGTCCGACCCCCGCGCCGCCTGCCGCTGGTCCCCTCCCGCCTCACCTCCCGCTCGCGGTGCCCGGGGTGCACGCGTACCCGCTCGAGCATTCGGTCACCGCGGGCGGGCTGCTCGAGCTCTGCGTCAGCGCCAGCGAGCCCTACGAGTTGACGCTGTGCCGCCTCGGCCCGCGGATTGATGATCCGTCAGGCGACGAGGTCCTCCATCGTTTTCCGTCCGCGCCCGCCCAACCCCAACCCATTCACCCGGGCTCCTACGTAGCCTGCGCCCGGGGGTTCGGGCCTGAACTCCGCGCCCTCACCCTCGAGTGCTGGGTCCGCCCCTGGGACCTCGGACGGCTCCAGGGCGTGATCACGCAGGAGGACAAGACGGCGGATGACGGCTTCGCGCTGGGGATCGGCGAGGGGGGCTACGTCGGCTTCTTCCTTGGCGACGGTGTCTCGCCCGATCCCCAGGTCGTGCACCGGACCGCCCCCGGCCGGATCCGCCGCGACCAATGGCACCACCTCGCGGCCACCTGGGACGGCGCGGTCAAAAGGGTTTTCGTCGACGGCGAGGAGGCGGGTGCCTGGCCCTTCGCCGGCCCGCTCCGCCCTGGCACGCACCCGCTGCGGCTCGGGGCGATGGGGGAGGGCGGCCTCGCGCAACGCTTTCTCGACGGCGATCTGGCGGCGCCCGCGGTCTACGGGCGGGCCCTCTCGGCGGCGGAGATCCGGGCCCGCTTCGCCGCGCGGGGTCTCTTGCCGCCGCTGGCGGGCGCGCTCGCGTGGTGGCCGCTCGACGAGGAGCGGGGCGACCGGGTGGCGGACGCCTCCGGCGGCGGGCGCGATGGCCGGATCATCAACCTCGGCACCTGGATGATCGGCGGGCCGGCCTTCGCGGCCGATGTCCCCCGTTTCGGCGCGCCGGAGCCGGCCGCGGATCCCCGCCGCGGTCACGGCCTGCGCCTCGCTTCCGACGACCTCTACGATTGCCGTTGGGCGGTGACGCACCGTTGGGCGGTGCCTGCTTCCGCGCGGCCCGGCCTGTACGTGGCCCGCTTCACCTTCACCCACGGGGGCGGACCGCGCCTGTACGACTGCACCTTCGTGGTCCGGCGGAATCCGGCGCGGCCGCGCGCGCCGCTGCTGCTCCTGTTCGCGACCAACACCTGGCGCGCCTACAACGCCACGCCCTTCGCCCTGCCCCGGGCCGGGCTGCATCAGGTCTGGGGCACGGGAGGAATCGAGCGCGACGTCCGCGGCCTGCCCGCCTTCAATCTCTACCGCGACCACGCCCGTGGGCAGGGCACCTACCAGATGGGCCTGCGGATGCCGTGGCCGGTCGCCGGCCCGCACGTCCTCTACGGCGGGCCGACGCGCTACAGCCACCTCGCCCGCGCGGACCGGTTCACGCACGTCTGGCTCGAGGAGCAGGGCTACGCCTGCGACACTGCCAGCGACCTCGACCTCCACCGCGATCCCGGGATGCTCCGCGGCTACGCGGCCGTCCTCGTGGTCGGCCACAGCGAGTATTGGTCGCTCCCGATGTACGAGGGCGCGGACGCCTACCTGCGGGGCGGGGGCAACCTCGTCGTGCTCAGCGGCAACTCCGTCTATTGGCGGGTCTCCTTCGATGCCGCGGGCACGGTGATGGAGTGCCGCAAGGCCGACGGCCCGGGCGCGCGGGTGCCCGCCGCCCGGCGCGGCGAGGTCTGGCACAGCCACGACGGCCGGCGTGGTGGCCTCCTGCGCGAGTGCGGCCACCCCGGGGTGAACCTGATCGCCCTCGACCTGCTCGGCTTCAACGCGCCCGCCGCCCCGGAGCAGTTCGGGCCCTACGTGGTCGAGGAACCGGCCCATTTCCTGTTTCGCCAACCCGAGGACCTCGGCCTGCGCCGCGGGGACGCTTTCGGGGATGCGGGCGACGGAGTGCGCCGCGCGAACGCGCACGAGTTCGACGTCCTGCCCTCGACCTTCGTCCGCCTGCAGCGGGAACCCTCGCCCCCGGGGGGCACCGTGCCCGCGGATCCGGCCGGCGTCGCCGTGCTGGCGCGGGGCCGGGTCCACTGGCGCAAGGGCGGGAGCGCCTTCGATTACTTCTCGCGGCGGGTCCAGCCCGTGGAGGACACCGGCGCGGATCTCGTCTATTGGGAGCGCCCGGGCGGCGGCCGGGTGTTCAACGCCGGCGCGATCGGCGCCGGGTGGGTGCTGGCGGATGATCCGCGGATGGCGGGCCTGGTGCGCAACGTCCTCGCCCATTTCGGCGTGCCGCGCCCGGCACGCTGACCGGGACGGCTTGCGGAACGCGCCGCGCGGCGCTTGCCTTGCGTCGCCCCGCCGATGCGCCCCCTCCTCCCGCTGCTCGCCGCCCTTGCCCTTGCGTCCGTCACGGTCGCCGCCCCCGCCGCGCCGCCCAGCTTCCTCGTCATCCTGGCCGACGATCTCGGCTACTCCGACCTCGGCTGCTACGGCGGGGAGATCCCGACGCCGCACCTCGACGCGCTCGCCGCGGGCGGGCTGCGCTTTACCCAGGCCTACAGCACGGCCCGCTGCTGGCCCTCGCGGGCGGCGGTGCTGACGGGCTTCTACGCGCAGCAGGTGCGGCGCGATCTCGTGCCGGGCGTGCCGAGCGGGGCCCGTGGCCTCCGTCCCGCGTGGGCACCGCTGGCGAGCGAGTTGCTCGCCCCGGCCGGTTACCGGAGCCTCCACGCCGGGAAGTGGCACGTCGACGGCACGCCGCGCGCCCAGGGTTTCGCCCACAGCTTCGAGATCGGCCAGGGGCAGAACAATTTCTTCCTCGCCCCGGGCAACACCGACGACGGCGTGCCCGGCGTCCAGACGCCCGACTACCACGTCACCGCCGCCACCGCCGAGCACGCGGTGAAGTACCTGCGCGACCACGCCGCGCGCTTCCCCGGCCGCCCGTTCTTCCTCTACCTCGCCTTCACCGCCCCGCATTTCCCGCTCCACGCCCCGGCGGCCGACATCGCGCGCCACCGCGACGCGTACCACCGCGG
>SYDD01000070.1 GCA_005786775.1 Opitutaceae bacterium | reverse complement strand
TCCCGCGACGGCTGGCCGATGCGCGTGGGCTATGGCGTGCTACCCGGCGGGCCCGACACCTATATCGCCTACGGCCGCGGCTGGGCCAATGTCAGCAACACGCCCTTCCGCGAGTACAAGCACTGGGTGCACGAGGGGGGCATCTCCTCGCCCCTGATCGCGCACTGGCCCGCGCTGATGGGCCCCGCCGGCGTCGCCGGCCGCCTCGTGCACGAGCCCTCGCACCTGATCGACCTGATGGGCACCGCGCTCGACGTCGCCGGGGCCACCTACCCCAAGCGCCACGCCGGCGAGGACATCATCCCGCTCGAGGGCCGCAGTCTTCGCCCCTGGTTCCTCGACCCGGCCGCCGCGCCCGCCCCGCGCCCGCTCTTCTGGGAGCACGAGGGCAACAAAGCGATGCGCCTCGGAACCTGGAAACTCGTCGCCAAGCACGGGGGCGCCTGGGAGCTGTACGACATCGATCGCGACCGCACCGAGGCCCGCAACCTCGCCGCCGCCCAGCCCGAGCGCGTCCGCGCGATGGCCGCCCAGTGGCAGGCCTGGGCCGACCGCGTCGGTGTGATGCCCTGGACTTACGACATCCCCGAGGGCTCGGGCTCCAGCCCGACGGCCAAGAAAAAGCGGGAGAAGGGCGGCTGAGCGCGGCGGGTGACGGTTGCGTGACCGGCGCGGTTTTGACTCGCGCCGGGCCGGGAAACTCCCGGGATCGGAGGCGCATGCGAACCCTGCCGCGACCCCTTCCCGCCCTCCTGCTCGCCGCCGCCAGCGTGCTGCCCGGCCAGGTGGCCCCCGCGCCCCGCGCCCCCGATCCGGCGGGCGAGTCCGTCCGCCTCGAGGCCTTCGTCGTCACCGGCTCCAACATCCGCCGCACCGACGCGGAGACCGCCCTGCCCGTGACCGTGATCGAGCGGGTCGACCTCGAGGCCCGCGGCGCCGCGACGATGGCGGAGCTCTTCGAGAGCCTCGGCGTGGCCGAGCCCTCGGCGATCACCGAGATCAACAACGGACCGCAGCTCGCCCGCGGCGACGTGGCCTCGGTCGACCTCCGCGGCATCGGCTCCGGCAGCACCCTGACGCTGCTCAACGGCCGGCGCCTGGTGCCGCATCCGATCTCGATGGCCGAGAACGGCGTGCCCTCCCTCGCGGTCAACATCAACACGGTGCCGCGCGCCCTGATCGACCGCGTCGAGGTCCTGCGCGACGGCGCCTCCGCCATCTACGGCGCGGACGCCGCCGCGGGCGTGATCAACAACCGCGTGTCCCGCACCTACACCGGCCGCCAGCTCACCCTGCGCGGCTCGATGACCCAGCACGGCGGCGCCAACGAGGCGGGCGCGACCTACAGCGCGGGCTTCAAGTCGGGCCGCCTCCACGTCTCCTACTCGCTCGATTACTTCCACCGCGACGCGCTCGCCGCGCCCCAGCGCCGGTTCGCCCGCGAGTTCGACCTGCGCCTCGGCCGCAGCTTGCCCGCCCCGTGGAACGGCCAGCCGCTAGTCGACGCCAACGGCGCGACCGTCCGCGACAACGACTTTGCCAACACCAACAACGTGAACCAGTGGGGCCAGTGGCAGCGCGGCCTCATCCAGCCCGACTTCCGCTCCTTCGTCGGCTCCCGCCCCACCGGCAACGTCGGCATCACCACCGCGACCACGCCGCCCCCCGGCGTCGCCAGCCTCG
The DNA here is from genome assembly GCA_005786775.1 of Opitutaceae bacterium. GTDB lineage: Bacteria > Verrucomicrobiota > Verrucomicrobiia > Opitutales > Opitutaceae > ER46. The sequence goes on along the minus strand of SYDD01000070.1, from coordinate 3,252 downwards.
CCGCCGACGGGATGTTCTACCTCTGGCCCAGCCCGGCCGGCGTCAGCTTCAAGCAGACGGCCCTCTCCAAGAACATCGACAGCGCGGAGAACGCCACCTACGCGAACTGGAACAAGTGGAAGATCCTCGTGCCCGCGACCGACCGCGTGCAGTTCGCCACCTTCGTGGACCGGCCCCTGACCGACCGCGTGGACTTCTTCGGCGACCTCCTCTTCTACCGCGCCTACAGCCGCACCGGCCGGGAACCGGTCAACTTCAAGAACACGGACGACCCCGGCATCTACCTGCCGGCCACCAACCCGTGGAACCCGTTCGGCGTGCGCTTCTACCACCCGACCGGCGCGCCCAACGCCGACGGCACCCCCCGCCTGACCGGCCAGCCCGCCGATGTCTCGCTCTGGACCGGCATCTCGCCGGGCCAGAATGCCGACGTCGCCGGCCAGGGTTTCAATCCCCGTGTCACCGAGGTCTGGAGCCACGCCTGGCGCGTGCTCGGCGGGCTCCGCGGCCGCCTGGGCGACTCGTGGGAGTGGGAGAGCGCGCTCGTCGCGTCCGGCGCGCAGACCCACGAGTACGAGCGCTTCCAGGTCCGTGAGTCCAAGCTCCGCCGCGCCCTCGCCCGCACCGATCAGACCGCCTTCAACCCCTTCCCGGTCACCTTCCGCATCGTCAACAATCTCATCACGGTGGACCGGCCCTTCGCCAACCCGACGGCGGTCGTCGACGAGGTCTACGGCGACGAGGACCGGTTCGGCCGCACCGGCCTGTTCATCTGGGACCTGAAGGCCAACGGCCGCCTCGGCCGGCTCTGGGGCGGCGGCGGCCGCATCGGCTTCGCGGCGGGCGCCGAGGTGCGGCACGAGACCTACGACGACAAGCGCGCCGTCTACTCCGGGCTCAACCCGCCCGGCGCCGGCGCCGAGTACCCGTTCCTGCGCGAGGGCGACAATGATTTCCTCGCCCTCAGCTCCAACGTGCCGATCAGCGCCCAGCAGACGATCCTTGCCGCCTACGCCGAGACGGCCCTGCCGTTCGTGACCCGCGAGAATCGGCGGCCGCTGCTGGAGGCGTTCGAGCTCACGCTCGCCGGCCGCTTCGAGCGTTTCTCGATCCACGGGCAGACCACCAAGCCCAAGGCCAGCCTCGTCTGGAAGCCCGCCCCGTGGCTCAAGCTCCGCGGCTCGGCGGCGGAATCCTTCCGCGCGCCCAACCTCGTCCAGACCAATATCACCCCGCTCCGCCGCCAGATCGGCGCGTCCGACCCTTACCGCTCGGAGGTCACCGCCCTCACCAGCGACGGCTCGGTGCAGCGCACGGTGTTCCGGCAGGGCAATGAGCGGCTGCAGCCCGAGCAGGCCAAGACGTGGCTCGCCGGCTTCGTCCTCGAGGTGCCCGCGGTGCGCGGCCTCTCGCTCAACTTCGACTACTACCGTCTCAACCAGAACGACGTGATTGAGAACATCGGCGCCCCCGGCACGCTGCTGCGGGACGAGCTTTACCTCGATCTTGCCGTGCAGGCCGCGCTGGCCGCCGGCACGCCGATTGACCGCATCGACCTCGGCTCCGGCACCGCGGGCTACAAGGGCTACGGTTCGGTCGTGCGGAAGCCCGTGACCGAGGCCGACCGCGCGGCCTTCGCCGCCTTCAATGCCCGGCAGACCAATCCGGCGGCGCGGCGGGCCCCGGTGGGCGAGGTGGAGAGTATCATCGACAACTACATCAACCTCAGCGGGCGCGACCTCGAGGGTTACGAGGTCGGCGTCCAGTGGCGCGGCCCGCGCACCCGGTTCGGCGCCTTCAGCTTCAACGGCGACCTCACGCGTTACATCCGCCGCCAGTCGCAGGGTGATCCGGCGGCCCCGGTGCTCAACGAGCTGGACCGCAACGGGCGCGTCCGCTGGCGCGCCAGCGCCTCGCTCGCCTGGCGCCACGCGGGCTGGTCCGCGGGCTGGTTCACCAGCTACTTCCACTCGTTCGTCGACCTCTCCGCCGCGACCACCGAGCCCGTCTACCGCGCGCTCGGCCAGCCGGACTACATCCGCGTCTTCAACGACAACGGCATCACTCGCTACGTGCTCCGCGTCGACCCGTTCCTCAACCACAACGCCTGGATCGCCTACCGCTTCGACCGCGAGACGCGCGATTGGCGCCGCGGCCTCTCGCTGCGCCTCGGGCTCAACAACGTCCTCGACACCGAGCCTCCGCTGGCCGACGAGACCTACGGTTTCGCCGGCGGGTCCGCCAACCCCCGCGGCCGCCAGGCCACGTTTGAGATCACCAAGCGCTTCTAAACCCTTATGCCCCGCCTCCCGCTCCTCCTCCTCGCCGCGGTCCTGCCGCTCGCCGCCGCGCCCAAACCCCATCCGGACACCTCCGGGTGGCAGCCGCTCCTCGCGGCCGACCTCGCTGACGCCAACCTCAAGCCCGGTAGCTGGGTCTGGGAGCAGGGGATGCTCGTCGCCCGCACCCACGACACCCTGTGGACCAAGCGGTCCTACGGGGACTTCGTCCTCGACCTGGAGTTCAAGGTCGCCGCCGAGTCCAACAGCGGCATCTTCCTCCGGTCGGGTGACACGAGCAAGGTGCTCGCGGCCCTCGAGATCCAGGTGCACGAGAGCGCCGATTCCGCCCTCTACGGCGAGGTGGGCTCCATCTACAACGCGAAGGCCCCCGCGCGCCGGATGGCCCGCCCGACCGGCGAGTGGAACCGTTTCACCATCACCTGCCGCGGAAGCCAGGTCTCGCTGATCTTTAACGGCGAGGAGGTGTACGCCGTCGACCTCGAGGACTGGAAGGAGGCGCGGCGCAACCCCGACGGCACGGCGAACAAGTTCCCGGTCGCGCTGCGCGAGTTCAGCCGCCGGGGGCCGATCGGCCTGCAGGGTCTGCACGGCAAGGCGCAGGCGCCTGTTTGGTACCGCAACCTGCGGATCCGCGAGCTCCCCTGAGTCCCCGCCGATGCGCCCCCTGACCTGGCTGCTCGCGTCCCTCGCCCTCGCGTCCCTCGCCCGCGCCGCCGAGATCGTCGCCCACCGCGGTGCCTCCCACGACGCGCCGGAGAACACCCTCGCCGCCCACGGGTTGGCTTGGGAACAGGGCGCGGACCTGGTAGAGACGGACGTCCACCTGACCCGTGACGGGGAGCTGATCGTCATCCACGACAAGACCACGCAACGCACCACGGGCCGCGCGGGGGTGGTGGTCGAGCTGACCTTGGCGGAGCTGCGGGCGCTCGACGCCGGCGCATGGAAG
>SYDD01000069.1 GCA_005786775.1 Opitutaceae bacterium | reverse complement strand
CTGACCGCCCGCTACTCGCTCCTCGATCGCGAGGCCGGCCGCCGGCCGCACACCGTCGTCAGCCACCCGCTGTTCCAGGAACGCGACCGCGAGGCCATCCGCCTCTTTGACCAGCTCGGCCTCCCGCGCCCGGCCAGCTACCCCCAACTGGAGAACGGCGCCGTGCGGACCCCGGCCGGCGCGCCGATCACCACCGGCCGGCCTGCGCCCGAGGGTGTCGACGCGTACATTGCCCGCACGCTGGGCGCGAGCGTCGCCCCCTACCCCGGGATCTACTCCCGCGACTTTTTCCCGGACGATTCCTTCAACTACAACGGGCCGGATGGGCGCGACAACTACCGCAACCAGAACAGCGGCTTTGAGGCCGAGTGGGTCGCCTCCCCCACCCTCGCGCTCCGGGCCCAATTCCAGCAGGTCGACAGCCACCGGATGCGCCGCGAGTTCAACGGCCTGCGGCCCGTCGCCGGCCAGCGCCTCCGGAGCACCATCTCCGAATTCAAGCCGGGCGGGCTGAACTTCTCCGCCAAGCTCGAGGCCGCGTCCAAGCTGAATCTCGACCGCGCCGGCCGCCACGACTTCCTCGCGGGCTTCCAGCACGACGGTGGCAAGGAGGTCATCAGCCCCATCACGGTCGCGACCACGCGCATTCTCACCTGGGTGCCGGGCTCCCCTCCCATTCCCAGCCTGCTCCAGCTGATGCGGGACCAGTACGGTCCGACCTACACGGAGCCCGGCGTCATCCGCAAGGGCGGCGCCCACTCCAATTCCTACTACGGCGTCGTGCAGTCGTCCTTCCTCGGCGACCGCCTCCGCACCCTGGTGGGCGGGCGGCACATCACGAACCACCGGCCCACGGACGACAATCGCGACGGCCGGGACGAGAGCTTCAAGGTCAGCCGCTTCGTGCCCCAAGTCGGCGCGCTCTTCCGCGTCAACCCGGGGTTCAGCCTCTACGCGAGCACCAGCCGCACCTTCGTGCCGCAGCGTCAGCAGACCGCTGACCTCGCCGCGATCCGGGCAAGCCAAGGCGACCCCACCGCGCCCACGTACCGCCCGCCGGCGGTGATCCCGGTCCAGTTCCTCTCCGCCGACCTCGAGGGCAAGGGCTGGGAGGGCGGCGCCAAGTTCGAGGTGGGTGCGGGCCTGCTTCTGGGCACGCTGTCCTACTTCAGCAACGAGGAGGCCAACCGGCTCGACGTCGATATCGCCAACCAGGTGCTCTACCAACTGCCCGGCGCGACGGTGCGCGTCGCGGCCGGGCGCACGCGGGCCCGCGGCGTGGAGACCGAGTGGGTCTGGACGCCGCGTCCGTCGTACCAGGCGCTGCTCACCGCGAGTTACTTCCTCGAGAAGAACGAGCTCTCGAACCCGGCTTCGCCGCGGGAGGTCGGCTCGCACCTCGAGTCCGTCCCACGCTACAGCGTGAACCTCTGGCAGAAGTACACTTTCACGAGCGGCGCCCTCCGCGGCCTCTACGTCGGCGGCGGCATCAACTCGCTGGGCAAGACCTACGTTCACCCCAGCTGGACGATCCCGATCATCAGCGAGCCGGTGGTGCTGTTCGACGCGCTCGTCGGCTACGCCACCAAGCTGGGTAATCGTCCGGTCAACTTCCGGGTCAACGTCCGTAACCTGCTCGACAAGCATTACCTCAACGGGACGTTCCAATACGGCGAGCCGCGTACGGCCATCGCTAGCCTCACGCTCGAGTTCTGAGTCCGCTCCAGGCCGCGGTCCACGCGCCCGCTTGTCTCCCGGCCGGATGGCACCCTAGCCTACCCCCGCCTTGAAGACCACGCGGTACCGCGTCCTGCCCCTCCTCCTCGCCCTCGCGCTTCCGGCCGCCGAGCCGGTACCGGAGGGGTTCACGGCGCGCGAACTGGCCCAGGGCTACCGCGATGGCGTCGTGCTCGCGAAGCCCCGCGCGGGCCGGCACGCCGAGGCTGACGCCGCCGAGCGCCGCGAAGGGGTGCGCCTGCGCCGCCGCTGGGACCGTTTTGACGGCCTCCGGCTGCTCGAGTTGCCCGCGGGTGAGGGGGTGCCCGCCGCGGTCGCTCGTCTCGCCGCCTCGGGCCGCTACGAGTACGTCCAGCGCGACCACCTGCGGCAGGCGACCGTCGTCCCGGACGACCCCGATTTCGCCGGCCGCCAGTGGCCGCACCGGAACACGGGCGCTAACAACGGCATCGCCGGCGCCGACCTCGGCTCGACCCGCGCCTGGGACCTGCGCACGGACGCCGCGGACGTCATCGTGGCCGTGATCGATTCCGGGATCCGCACCGACCATCCGGATCTGGCGGCCAACCTCTGGGTCAACCCCGGCGAGATCCCCGGCAACGGCCGCGACGACGACGGCAACGGGTACATCGACGACGTCCACGGGATCAACGCGATCACCGGCAGCGGGAACCCGGCCGACGACCTCGGCCACGGCACGCACGTGGCGGGCATCATCGGAGCGGTGGGTAACAACGGCGTGGGGATCGCGGGCGTCGCGTGGCGGGTGAAGCTGATGGGCCTGAAGTTCCTGCGCGGGGGCACCGGGACGAGCGCGGGCCGGGGTTCCACCTCGGACGGCATCGAGTGCATCGACTACGCCATCCGCCACGGGGCGCGGATCATCAACGGCAGCTACGGGGCCGCCGCGGGGCCGGTCACGCAGTTCGACCCGGCCGAGCGCGAGGCCCTGCTGCGCGCGCGCGCCGCGGGGATCATCTTCGTGGCAGCCGCCGGCAACGACGGCGCGAACATGGAGTTGCTCGCACATTACCCGGCGAGCTACCGGCTGGAGAACGTCATCGCCGTGGCCAACTCCACCAGCCGAGACGACGCCGCGCTGAGCACCAACTTCGGCGCCGGCTCGGTCGAGCTCTTTGCCCCGGGTTCCGAGATCTGGTCGACTTGGCCAACTGGCACCCCACCGTACGCCTCACGCTCCGGCACCTCGCTGGCGGCCCCGCACGTCGCCGGCGCCCTCGCGCTGCTGCGGGCGCAGTTCCCCACGGACACCTACCGTGAACTGATCAACCGCGTGCTGCGCCACGTCGACCCGATCCCCGCCTTCCGCGGGCGGGTGCAGACGGGGGGCCGCCTGAACCTCGACCGGGCGCTCCGCTCCACGGACAACCGGCCGTTCAACGACGATTTCGCGTCCCGCTCGCGCCTGGTCGGCGGCAACGCGGCCGTGCGCAACGTCAGCACCGGAGCGACCCTCGAGAACGAGCCGGGCATCGCCGGTCAGACGCCCGTGGCCTCCCTGTGGTGGGAGTGGGTCCCCGCGGCGTCGGGGCGGGTCCGCCTTTCCACCGCGGGCAGCGGTTACGACACCCTGCTGGGCGTGTTCACCGGCGCGGAGCTCGGGGGCCTCACGCCGGTGGCGGCCAGCGACGACGAGCCCGGCCGCGTGACCTCGCGGCTCGAGTTCCAGGCCGAGGCCGGCGTGCCGTACCAGATCGTGGTCGCGGGCAAGGCGGGCGGGACCGCCACCTCCGGGCTGACCTTGCTCGACCTCGGGGCGATCCCGGCGAACGACACGTTCGCGGGCGCGCAGGGGATCGCCGGGCGCTCGGCCCGGATCGACGCCGCCAACGCCTCCGCCACCCTGGAAGCCGGCGAACCGCGCATTCTCGGCCTCACCGGCGGCAAGTCGCTGTGGTACCGCTGGACCGCGCCTGCCGCCGGCCGCTACCAGGTCGGCCTGCTGAGCGAGGGGTTTGACCCAATCCTAGCCGTTTACACCGGCACGGGCCTGACAGACCTGCGCCTCGTCGCCGCGAACGACAACCACGACACGCAGACCGGCGGCACCGAGGCCGCGACCAGCGCGCTCGTCACGTTCGAGGCCGTGGCGGGCGTCACATACCACTTCCAGGTCGACGGTAAGGCAACTGGCACGACTCCGCCGGCCAACGCGCCCTTCACCCTGACCGTCAACGACTCGCTCTGGCAGGGCCTCACCGGCGGCAGCGTCACCAATGCGCCCGTAGTCGGACCCGACGGGGCCGTCTACGTCGGCAGCACTGACGGCACGCTGCACGCCTTCAACGCGGACGGCTCGCGCCGCTGGCCCGCCCTGCGCCTGGAGGGGATGCTCGACACCTCCGCCGCCACGCTCTCGGCGGACGGCACGCTTTACCTCGGCGTGGGCCCGGTCTCCGTCCTGCTCAACGACGCCAAGCTGCACGCGATCGACGCCGCCACCGGCTTGCGCCGCTGGGAGATCGTGGT
>SYDD01000011.1 GCA_005786775.1 Opitutaceae bacterium | reverse complement strand
GGTTCAGCCGGTCTCGTGCCGGAGGATGCCGAGAGCGCAGGTGGCGGCGGTGACGCAGCGCAGCACCAGCGGCCCGAGCGTCACCGGCACGAAGCCCGCGTTGGTGGCGGCCGCCATCTCCGCCGGGGTGAAGTCCCCCTCCGGGCCGACCAGCCAGAGCGCGCTTTGCGGCGGCCGGCCGTGCACCGCGTGGAATTCAGCCAGCGCGGCGCGGAGTGGGCGCGCGCCAGGGTGCAGGCTGGCGATCAGCCGGAGTTCCGCCGCGGGCGGGGCCGAGAGCAGATCTACCAGCGGAAGGGGCGCGGGGAGGGCCGGGACGAACGGGTTGCCGCATTGCTTGGCCGCTTCGATCGCGGTCTGCAGCCATTTCCCGCCCTTGCGCCCGGCCCGCTCGCCGTCGAGGTGCACCTCCGTGCGCGCCGTGAGCACGGGGATCACCGCCGCGGCGCCCAGTTCCGTGGCCTGCCGCACGATGTCCTCCATCGCCCCGCCCTTGGGAATGGCCTGGGCGAGGGTCAGGGCGCAGGGCAGGGGAGGGGCGAGCCGGGTGGCGGCGACGCGCAGCACCGCGGCGCGGCGGTCGGGCGTAGCGACGGTGCAGGTCCACTCGCGGCCGCGCCCGTCGAAGGCGGTGACCGGATCGCCCGCGCGGGCGCGGTGGACGGTCACGAGATGGTGCGATTCCGCCTCGGCGAGCGTGAGTTCGGTCGCGGTGGCCGCGGCGTGCGGGCAATGGGCGCGGAGGTCGGGCACGGCGCGAGCTTCCCCGGGCCCGGCCGCGGCTCAATCGGGAATTTCGCGTCGACACCTTCCGGGCGGCGCCTACGGTCCGGCGCACGCTGGCCCGGATGGCGGAATTGGCAGACGCAGTGGACTCAAAATCCACCGCCCTCTAAAGGCTTGTGGGTTCGACCCCCACTCCGGGCACCAGCCTTCGCCCTGCGGGCTTTGGGTGGCGCGGCCGCCGGTTTTTTTATCCTAGGCTAGGGCGTACTTTCGGGCGGGGGCCGGATGGCGCCCCTTGTCGACCTCAGGCGGTGGCCGTTTTCGGGCGGAAGGCGAAGTACGCCAACGCCAGTAGCACCGTGTAGACGCCAAGGAGCAGGGTGAAGGCGAAGAAGCGGAACATCCCGCCCAGCGCGACCAGCTGCGGGTAGACGAAGGTGCCGATCACCGCCGTCACCGCGAGGCACGCCAGCACGAGGCCGATCGCCGCCCAGCGGCCGCACTCCAGCCGGAAGAAGATCGTCGGCAGCCCGAAGAGCCCCATCGCCCCGACCAGCGCGATCCAGAAGCCTTGGCCCGCCACGAGCAGCGCGCCGAGGCCGAGGCCCAGCGCCAGCAGCACAGCGTTCCAGTCGAAGGTCTCCCGCTTCCCGTCCGTAACGTGGATCGCGGTGTCGATCTTGTGGTCCTTGGTCTCGCGGATGAACAGGCCGCCGACGACCAGCGTCACCAGCGCGACGGCGATCGGGTAGATTAGGCCGGCGTAGATGGCCCCGGAGCCGAAAGCCTCCTCGGTCGCCTTGGAGGCGGCCACCGCCGTCGCGATGAGCGGCAGGAAACCGCCGAACCAGCCGGTGCCGAGGTGATAGGGCAGCGACCTCGAGGTGTACCGGATGTTGGTCGGGAACAGTTCCACCAAGAACGCCGCGATTGGGCCGTAGACCATCGTCACGTAGATCACTTGGAGGAACACCAGCGCGACCAGCATCGTCAGGTTGTAGGCGGGCAGGTCCGCCCAGAGGATCGCGGTCTGGCCCGGCGCGAGCAGCGGGGTGAAGTGCCGCATCGCCATATAGATTGGGACGTAGGTCAGCACCGCGAGCACGCAGCCCGCCAGCATCACCTTCTTGCGGCCAATGCGGTCGGAGAGATGCCCGAACAGGAGGAACAGCGGCGTGCCCAACGCGAGGGCGATGGTCAAAATCGCGTAGGCCGGCAGCCAGTGGAGCTTCAGCGTGGTCTGCAGGAAGGTGAGCGCATAGAACTGGCCGGTGTACCAGATGACGCCCTGGCCCGCGGTCGCGCCAAACAGCGCCAGCAGCACGTAGCGCAGGTTCACGGGGTTGCTGAAGCTCTCCTTGAGCGGGTTCTTCGCCACGTGGCCCTTACTCTTGAGCTTCGCGAAGAGCGGGCTCTCCTGCATCTTCATCCGGATGTAGAGGCTCAGCCCGAGGAGAATGAACGACATCAGGAACGGGATGCGCCAGCCGTAGGACTTAAAGGCCTCCTCCCCCACGATCAACCGCGTCGCGCCGATCACCCCCATGCTCAAAAAGAAGCCTAGGGTGGCCGTCGTCTGGATATAGCTAGTGTAATAGCCCCGGCGGTCATCCGGCACGTGCTCGGCGACGTAGGCCGCGGCCCCGCCGTACTCGCCGCCTAGCGCCAGACCCTGCAGGAGTCTCAGCAGCACGAGGATGATCGTGGCGCCCAAGCCCCATTGTTCATAGGTCGGCAGGAAGCCCACCAGGGTGGTGGCAAGGCCCATGGTCGCCATCGTGACGAGGAAGGTGTACTTGCGGCCGATGAGGTCGCCGAGATGGCCGAAGACCAGTGCCCCGAGGGGACGTACGCCGAAGCCGGCGCCGAAGGTCGCCAGGCTGGCCAGCAGCTGGGCCGTCTCGTTGCCCGGAGGGAAGAACTTGCTGCTGAAGAAGATCGCGAGCGCCCCGTACAGATAGAAGTCGTACCACTCGAACAGGGTGCCCAGCGAGGACGCCCAGATTACGCGTCGCAGCGTCTTCGGATCGGTCGAGGCAGAGGAATCTTTCATCGGGGAGGGGGTGGGGGCAGGCGTTAGCCGAGTGCGACCGGGAGGGGAGACGGGGTACCGGAGCCCGCGGGGGCGAGTCAATCCCCGGGCAGGTTAATTTCCCGGGTGCCACCCATTCCGCGGGTGCCCTCCCGGGGTTGACTCCGTCGGGAGCGTGTTCGCCCCGCCGGCCGGCAACCTCCCCCAGCCCTTGCACGACGCCGGGCGCAAACGGACCTCGTAGCCCGAGAACCCCAAGTCCATCAGCGGGTTAGATCGAGGCCACGGACCGTAACGCGGAGGGGCGAACCCCGGTCCGCGTCGGCCCACCCGGGGCATTGGCAAAAGAGCGTAAAACCATCGGGAACGGTTTTTTAGACTGTCGCTGAAACATGGGAGGTGGTGGTGTCGTCCCCGTTCCTGACATGTGTAGTCACTTTGCATTTGGCCTCCGTTTGTTGCTGGTTCCGCTTGCGGGCGTGGTGCTGCAGGCGCAGGAGGTGCACGTGCGTCCGGCGCCTCGGGTGGAGATGCCGCAGGAGGTGGATAGTAACAGCCCGGCATTTTGGCGGGACGGGCGGCTTTTCTGGTTCGGCTCCCACGGGCGGCCATGGCTGAGCGAGGGGCCGAGTCAGTTCGGTCCGTGGGTGACACGCGAGGTGGACCTAGTGACGACCAATGCGTGGCCGCATTGGCTCGAGTCGATCTGGCCCGAAACCGACGACTTGCTCTGGGGTTGGTACCATGCGGAGCCCGTTGGAATCTTTCCCAACTCGACCCTGACGGCGCCCAAGATCGGCGCGGTGATCTCGACCGACGGGGGCCGGACCCTGCGGGATTTGGGTATCATTCTGGATGCGGGCGATCCGCCGGACCGTTGGGCGATGAATGGGTATTTCGCGGGCGGCCACGGGGATTTCTCGGTCCTCCCGGACCGGGAGCGGAAGTACTTCTATTTCTTTTTCGACAACTATGCGGGGCCGGCCGCCGGGCAGGGAGTCTGCGTGGCGCGGATGGCGTGGGAGGATCGGGCCAACCCGTTGGGCAAGGTCTGGAAATACCACGATGGCGCGTGGAACGAGGCTGGTGTGGGTGGCAAGGTGACCCCGATCCTGCCCGTGACGCGCCGCTGGCAGGTGCGGGATCCAGACGCTTTCTGGGGCCCGGCGGTCCACTGGAACACCGAGCTGAACCTGTATGTGATGCTGCTGAATCGCGCGCAGGGGGAGCCGGGCTGGTCCCAGGAGGGCATCTATGTTTCTTTCTCGCCGGACCTCAGCCGACCGGAGCTCTGGACGACGCCGCGCAAGCTGATCGATAAGGCGGAGTTCCCGGGCTGGTACTTTTTCTACCCTCAGGTGATGGGCCTAGGGCCGGGGGAAACGGACCGGGAAGCGGGTGCGCGGGCGCGGCTTTACGTTGGCGGGATCTCGGAGTGGGAACTCGAGTTCATCGCGCCGCCGCGGGCGCCCTTCAACGTCCAGGCCGCGGCCACGGGATCGGCGGCGGTGCTGCCGGGCCGGCCCGTGACCCTGACGGTCACGGCCGGGGGCACGGCTCCCTTCACCTACCAATGGTTTCGGGACGGCGTGGAAGTCCCTGGGGCCACGCGGGCGGAACTCGTGCTGCCGGCCGTGACCGCGGCGAACGCGGGCACGTATTGGGCGCGGGTGCGCAACGCGTTGGGTGGCACCGAGAGTTCCCGCGTGGAGGTCACGCTGGTGCCACCGCCCCCGCCGCCGGCGCCGATCACGAACCTCGCGGTCCGCGCGTGGCTGCCCTCGGCCGAGGCGGCGCTGACCCTGGGCGTGGTGGCGATCGGGGAGTCGGTGCGGCCGGTGCTGGTGCGGGCGGTGGGCCCCGCGCTGGCGGCCTTCGGCGTGGAGGAGCCCGCGCCGGATCCGCGGCTGGAGGCGCAGGATGGCCAGGGCCTCGGCTTGGGCGGCAACGAGGACTGGTCACCGGCCCTCGCGGCGGAATTCGCCGCGGTGGGGGCCTTCCCGCTGCCGGAGGGCAGCGCGGACGCGGCCCTACTGGCCGAGGTGCGGCCCGGGACGACGACCGTCCGGATGAGCGGGGGCGGCCCGGGCGTCGTCCTTGCGGAGCTTTATGATGCCGCGGCGGGCCGCGGCGGGCGGTTGGTCAACCTTTCGGCGCGCGCGCGCGCGGAGGCGGGCGAACACAGCCTGATCTTCGGCTTCGCGATGGGGTCCGGCGTGCCCCGGCGGTTGCTGGTGCGGGTCCTCGGCCCGCAGCTCGCCGCCTATGGCGTGGAGCAGGTCCTGGCGGATCCGCGGCTGGAGGTCTTAACCGGCGAGGGGGAAAGCGTGGCCGCGAACGATGATTGGGCGCCCGGGCTGGCCGACGTGATGGCCCGGGCGGGCGCACCGGCCCTGACGCCCGGCAGCCGCGACGCGGCGCTGGTCCTCACGGTGGCGCCGGGCCGGCGTTACACCGTCGCGGTGCGCGGGGCCGAGGCGGCGGCGGGCGAGGTGCTCGTCGAGCTTTACGAGCTGCCGTAACCCGGCCGGGGCGGCCGCTTCACGGCGTCGCCAGTAGCTCGACGTCCGAGAGCCGAAAGGCGAGCGCGCGGGGATCGGTCCCCTTGCGTTGCGCCGGGAGGTCGGTGGCGAACAGGAGCACGCTTTCCCCCGGGGGCAGCACCGCGCCGAAGCGCACCTCGGTCGCGCCCCGGACCCCCAGTTGCCCGCCCCACAGCAGTCGACCCCCGAGCGTGACGCGCAGGGCGCGTTCTCCCTCGACTGGTTGGGCCTGCGCGCGGACCGAAAGCCGGATTTCCCCGGCAGAGTCATTGCGCACGCGGAGCTCGGCGCGCCCGGCGGTCCAGCGCCAGCGATGGCCGTCGAGCGTCTCTGGGCCATGCCAGCCGGGCCCTGGTCGCGCCTGCACCGCGCCCGTGAGCACGGGATCGGTCCGTAGGGTGTGGAACTCAACCGGGGGCCGAAACTCCTGCACCGCGGCGATGACCCCAAGGTTGCCGGCGAGCAGTACAGGGAGCCAGCGCGCGCCAGTGGGCACCAGCAGGTTGAAGGCGAGGGTCATCGGCAGCAGCACGCGCGTGGCGGCGCCGGGGTAACCCTCCCAAACGGGCGTCGACAGGAAGAGCAGCAGCCCGGCGAATGTAGCCCCGACCCGCCACCAACGGTCCTCGGGGCGCCAGCGCAGCAGGAAAAAGCCCGCCTGCACGACCAGCCCCATCACGGTGGCGAGGGAGGTCCACGCGAGTGGCGCGGGCTCGGGCCCGCGGAGGTCTCCGAGGACGGCGCCGAATTTTTCCGCTAGGCCAGCGAGCGGCAGGGTGAAGTTGCCCAGCCCGGGATCCTCGGCCGGGCCGAACCGCTGCCGCACGTAGGCCATCCAGAGCAGCAGCGGCAGGGCCACCAGCAGCGCGTGTCCGGCCGCGGGAACCCAGGTGCGGGGTGCGCGGGGCGAGAAGGATAGACCGGAGACCGCGAGGAGGCTCGTCTCTTTGGCGAGGCCGCCCAACGCGAGCGCCGTGCCGCCGAGAACGGGGCGGCCGTGGGTAAGGGCGCGAACCCCGAGCGCCGCGAGCAGCAGCGCGGGTCCGTCTACGAGGGCGTGGCTGACGCTCATACAGAGGCCGTGGGAAAACATCACGCCCGTCCAGCGGAGAACGCCGATGAAGGTCGGGGGCGCGAGCCAGCGCCAGAGCAGCACCGCGAGCACAAGCCAGCTGGCAACGTTAAGCAGCGCGTAGGCCTGCACGATCCACGGAGGGCGCCCGAGGCCCGCGGCCCACGCCACCCAGCTCAGCAGGATCCGGCGCGCCCGGTAGGGCAGGTTATCGATGGCCTTGAGCAGCTCCGGGTTGTCGAGCGCCGGGTGCAGCGCGAGCTGCACGTAGTAAGCCCCGTCGTAGCCTGCGGAGCCCTCGTACACGTGGTGTGGCACTTGCCGCAGCGCCGCCACCTTAGAGTCATTAAGGATGTCCCCGATGGACAGCAGGCTAGAAAAGCCGGTGCCCGGATGATGGAATCGGGCCACGGCAGCGAGGAACACGGCGATGCCGGCGAAGACCAGCACCCGCGGCCGGAAGCGGAAGGAGCGGGGAAACCAGCTTCCGGGGGCCCTCACCGGAGGGGTCACGTCCGGCGGCCTCCGGGGCGCCGGCGGGCGGAACGACACGTTCCCGGCGGGCGCTTTGCTTCCAAGTTGCTCACGAAAGTGCGGTGGATCACAAAACCCAGTCGCCGCATGTCAAATCCGAAGCCCCACTCGCCCCCCTGCCCGCGGGTGTTCGCGATCGCGCTGTTTGCCCTGTTCGCGGGCTATGGGGTCTGGCTGGGGACGCGGGTGGTGGTGGTGGCGGGAGGGGCAGATTCCTCCGGCTACCTCAACAGCGCGCGGCTGTTGGCGGTGGGGGAGGGTTTTACGCGACTGCAGGTACCGGCCGAGTTTGGCGGGCCCGGGGCGGTGCCGCCGATCCATTTCACGCCGGTTGGATTCTTTCCGCGGGGCGGATATCCAGGGGATCTGGTGCCAACTTATCCCTCGGGCTTGCCGCTGCAATTCGCGGTGGCGGCCCGGCTGCTCGGCTGGACCGCAGGCCCGTTCCTCGTCCTAATTGTCGCGGCGCTCGGCGCCCTCGCCCTGACGTACCTCGTGGGCCGCGAGCTTGGTCTCGCGCCGGCCCTAGCTGCGACCGGGGCAGCGCTGCTGGCGGTGAATCCGGTCTTTGTATTCACGTCGCTGCAACCGCTCAGCGACACCGTGGCCACGACTTGGGTGCTCGCCGCCGCGTGGTCCGCGCTGCGCGCGCGGATTCACCGTGGCTGGTCGCTGGCGGCAGGGGCGGCCTTCGCAATGGCGGTGCTGGTGCGCCCGACCAATCTCCTCCTTGGCCCCGCGGTCGTCCTGCTGCTCGGCCCGGATTGGCGGCGCCTACTTCAGTTTATCGCCGGTGGGCTCCCAGGCGCGGCGTGGCTGGCGGGTTACCAGCACGCGCTCTATGGGCACGCGCTTGCCTCGGGCTACGGGGATATCCTCGCAGCCTTCAGCTGGGCCTACGGGGCACCCACCGCGCGGCACTTTGGCGCTTGGCTGGCGCGGCTCTTGCCCCCGGTCCTGCTCGTGCTGCCACTCTTCGCCCTCGCCCATCCCGCCACCCGCGGCCGAAGTGTTGCCGCACTTGTACTCGGTTCGGTGACGCTGATCGGCTGTTACCTTTTCTACGAGGTCTCGCACGAGGTTTGGTGGTGCCTGCGCTTCATTTTGCCGGCCCTGCCGCTGCTGCTGCTGGCCGGACTGCTCGGCGTCGAGGCGCTCGCGCGGGGTGCGGGCCGGCGCTGGCCTCGCGCGTTCCGACCGGTCGCAGCGCTCGTCCTGCTACTCTGGGGCCTGGCCGCCGCCGGCTACTGGCACCGGCGGCTCGACCCGCTGCAGGTGCGGCCTCAGGAACTCGCCTATGCCACGGGCGCCGCCGCGGCCCGGGAACGCTTCCCCTCCGCCGCGCTCGTGGTCTGCCAGGCGTTCAGCGGCAACCTGCTCTTCCACTCGGGACATCCGGTCTTGCGTTGGGATCAGGTTTCGCCGGAGGACTTCGTTCGCTACGCCCGCTTGGCTGCGGGGGCCGGCCGGCCGGTCCGCGCCCTCCTCTTTGAGTCGGAACGGGCCGAAGCCTTCCGCCGCTGTCCGGGACCGTGGCGCGAGGTCGACCGCCACGGTCAGGTGGAGCTCTGGGAACTCGGGCCCTTGACGGCGCCGGCGGCCGGTCCGTGACTTCTTCGCCGTGCCCGCTCCGCTCCTGCTCGATCTCAGCCACACCTGCCACTCGCGGGCGCGCACGGGCATCCAGCGCGTGAGCCGCGCCCTCCGGCGCGAGCTCGGCGCCGCGGCGCAGCCCGTGACGTACGATCCGTACGCGCGCGCTTGGCGGCCGCTCGCGGTATGGGAAGAGGCCAATCTGACCGTTCCCGGGTCCGCCGGGCGCCGGGGGGCGCGGTGGCCCTGGTCCGCCCGGGCGCTGGGCTGGCTCACGGCGGCGCGGCGTGGGCGGCGCCCGCCGCCAATGGAGCGGCTGCGCCCCAATGGCGGACTGCTGGTCCCGGAGGTGTTTTCCCCTGCGGTGGCGGCGGCGCTGCCCGATTTACTTGCGGCCACCGAAGGACCGGCCGTGGCGATATTCCACGACGCGATCGCGTTGCAGCAGCCGGAGTTTAGCCCTGCCGGCACGGTGGCGCGCTTTCCGGCCTATCTCCTCGAGTTACTCTCCTTTGACGGGGTCGCCGCAGTTTCCGAGGCGTCGCGCGAAGCCTTGTGCGCCTACTGGGCGTGGCAGGGTATCCGCGACCATCCGCCAGTCGTGACGATTCCGCTTGGGGTAGATGTCCCGGCGGCGGCTCCCGGCGCGGCCTCGGTCGAGGGCCTGCCTGAGGTGCTTTGCGTGGGCAGCCTGGAGGGGCGCAAGAACCAGCTCGCTTTGCTGGCGGCTGCGGAGCGCCTTTGGCGGGACGGCCTGGCGTTCCGTTTGCGTCTGATGGGAATCGTCCAGCCGGCGACTGGGGCTGCGGCCGCGCGCCGGGTTTCCGAATTGCAGGCTGCCGGCTTCGCGCTGGTCCACGAGACTGGCGCGGGCGACGTGGCGGTGGCAGCGGCCTACGCGGCCTGCGCGTTCACCGTGTACCCGTCGCGCGTGGAGGGCTTCGGTCTGCCGGTGCTGGAGAGCCTCGCCTACGGCAAACCCTGCGTGTGCGCGGGCCGGGGTGCGCTGGGGGAGACGGCGCGGGGCGGCGGTTGCCTCGCCCTTGACGACCCGGGGCCGGAGGCGCTGGCGGCGGGGATGCGGCGGTTGCTGACGGATGCTTCGGCGTTGGCCGCGCTGGCCGCGGCCGCGCGGGCGCGCCCGATCCGGCGCTGGGCCGAACACGCGGCAGATCTCGTGGCGTGGCAGGGCGGCCTCGCGCGACGGCGCCGGGACCGGCCGCCTTTCCGTTTGCCTTAGCCCCGAGTGGCTCCCACCGTCCCGGTGTCTATGCCCTTGTCGTTCTTCAGCAAGTCCCGGAAGGCGATGCTCGCGCGCTGCCGCGACGACTACGCCACCAAGATGCGCCTGAAGTACGCGCCCTACTACCACGCGATGGAGGCGCAGAGTGGCACGAATGTCCGCCTCGACGGGCGCGACATGATCATGCTGTCGAGCAACGACTACCTTGGATTGTCCTTTCACCCGAAGGTGATCGAGGCGGCCCGGGCTGCGATGCTTCGTTGGGGCACCAGCACGACGGGGGCGCGCACCTCCAATGGGTCGCGGGCGTACCACGTCGAGTTGGAGGAGCGCCTCGCCGCGTTTCTCGGTCGCGAGGCCTGCCACATCCATTCCGCCGGCTACCTGTCTTGTCTGGCGAGCGTCGCCGCCTTTGCCCAGAAGGGGGACGTCATTCTGGCGGACAAAAACATCCACTCGTGCCTCTGGGACGGAATTCGGTTGTCGATGGCGACGGTGGAGCGTTTTTCCCACAACAGTCCTTCGGACCTGCGGGAGGTCCTGGGTGCGGTCAACGCGGAGGCCGCAAAAATGTTAGTGATCGAGGGCGTCTACTCGATGGAGGGCCATGTTGCGCGCCTGCCGGAGCTGACCGAGATCGCGGAGGAGCACGGCTGCTTCACGGTGCTCGACGACGCGCACGGCTTCGGCGTGCTGGGCCGGCAGGGGCGGGGTACGGCGGACCATTTCGGACTCACGGATAAGGTGGATCTCGTTTGTGGCAGCTTGTCGAAGTCACTGGCGAGCACCGGCGGGTTCATCGCCTCGTCGCGGGACGTGATCGATTACCTGCGGACCAACTCCAAGCAGACGATCTTTTCGGCGGCGATCAGCCCGGGGCAGGCCGCCTGTGCTCAGGCTTCGCTCGAGCTGATGCAGCAGGAGCCGCAGCACTTGGAGCGGCTGTGGGCCAACACCCGGAAGTATCGAGCGATGCTCAAGTCGCTCGGGCTCGACACCTGGGAGAGCGAGACCCCGGCTGTCCCAATCGTGCTGGGTTCGAAGGAGCGCGTGTACCCGTTCTGGAAGGCGCTGCTTGAGAAGGGGGTGTTTACCGTGATGTCGATCGCGCCCGCGGTCCCGGCGGGTAAGGACCTGATCCGCACGGC
>SYDD01000068.1 GCA_005786775.1 Opitutaceae bacterium | reverse complement strand
GCTGAGCACCTGGAGCTGGGAAGCGGCGGTGCTGTGGGCGCAGGGTCGCGTGACCGAGAACGAGGAGGGGCCGACCCGGAAGAGCCTGCTCATTCAGGCAATCAACCAGACCGAGCCGGGGCGGGCGTTCAACCCGTTCACCCGGACCTTCGCGGTGCAGAACGGCCAGCTGGTCGTCACGGGCCCGTATGTGAACCCGGAGAGCGTGCAGTCGACCTTCCGTTCGAGCTTCATCCGGAGCGGCATCACCAAGCTGGGCAGCGCGGATTTCCGGGCGAGCGGCGACTTGGTGCGGCTGTGGGGCGGCAATGCGGTGGGCGCGGCCTTCGGCGGCGAGTTCCGCTATGAGGCCTACGATGACTATCGGCCCCCGTTCGCGGGCCTGAACCCGCCGGGCTCGGGGCTGGATCCGGTGGCGAACGACTTCCTCGGCTTCTCGCCGAACTCGGACACCCACGGCAACCGGCACGTCGCGGCGTTGTATGCCGAGGCGGTGGTGCCGCTGGTCGGCCGCAACTTCCAGTTGCCGCTGGTCCGTTCGCTGGAGCTGTCGGCTTCGGCGCGGTACGAGAGCTACACCGACTTCGGCGAGACCACCAAACCGAAGCTGGGCGTCAACTGGCGGCCTTTCGACTGGGCGATGGTGCGGGCCTCGTACAACGAGGGGTTCCACGCGCCGAACCTGGCGCAGCTCTTCACCGGCACTCTGATCCGAACCGTCACCGGGAGCACCGATACCTATCGTAGCACCGTGACCGGCCTGATCACCGATGGACCCTCCAATCGGCGCAGCGTGGCCTCGGGCAACCGGGACCTGCAGCCCGAGGTGTCGCGGGGCAAGTCGGCGGGCTTGGTGATCGAGGTACCCGGCGTGCGCGGGCTCTCGGTCTCCGTCGATTACTGGGAGATCCGGCAGCGGGACGTGATCGCCTCGGGTGGCGGCATCGCGGATGACACCGCGGCGCTGCTGGCGGCGACCCAGTCCGCGTTGGCGGCGGGCCAAACCCTAGGGCAGATCGACCTCGGTTCGGGCACGGCGGCGTACAAGGGCGATCCGTCGGTGGTACGCCTGCCGGTGACGCAGGCGGACCGCGATGCGTTTGCGGCCTACAATGCCACGCGGGCGCCGGGCAACCAGCGGGCCGTGGTGGGGGCGATCGACATCCTGCGGACCAGTTACTTCAACAAGGCGCAGCAGTTCGTGAACGGGTTTGATTTCGACGTGAGCTACCGGTTCCCGCAGCTGAGCCTCGGCCAGTTCCGCACCAACACGACCTGGACCTACCTGAACGACTTCCACGCCTACAGCCTGCCCCCGGGCGACAGCCGGCGGGCGCGGGCGAACTATCGCGATGGCAACAGCGTGAACGCGGGCGGGGCGACCCCGATCTGGCGCGGCAGCACCAACCTGACCTGGAAGCGGGGCGACTGGGGCGCGGGCCTCGGCTGGTACTACACCGGCAGCTTCACCGACGTGAACATCACCACGACCAAGGCCACCTGGGATTCCCTGAGCAACCCGGGCTACATCCGGCCCGTGCTGCACAACGGGGCGCTGTCGTACCGGTTCATCGTCAAGGCGACGAGCAGCTACAATCTGTTCGTGACGCACCGCCTGCAGCTGCCGGGCAACTGGCTGCACCACACCAATGTGCGCCTGGGCGTGAACAATCTGTTCAACACGGAGCCGCCGCTCTCGGGCGACTCCCGCGGGTACGAGCCGTCCGTGTACAACGTGATGGCCCGCGGCCGCACCTACGCGCTGCAGCTGACGCGCAAGTTCTGAACCTGGCCCCGGCGGAGCCGGCGGACGCGGGTTCGACCTGCGGACGCCGGCGCCGGCCGGGAGGGTTGTTTCTTCCTAGTGTGTTGGCGGCGGCCGGTCCGCCGAATCCCTTGTCTTCCCCATGACCTCGAATCCCTCCGTCCCGCTTTCCCGCAACGAGCACCTGCTGCGCTGGGTCGAGAAGATGGCGGTGCTGTGCCGGCCGGCGGCGATCCACTGGGTGGACGGTTCGGCAGCGGAGTACGAGGCCCTGTGCGGGCAGCTGGTGGCGAGCGGGACCTTCACGCGGCTGAACCAGGAGCAGTGGCCGGGGTGCTACCTGGCGCGGAGCGATCCGAGCGATGTGGCGCGAGTGGAGGACCGGACCTTCATCTGCTCCCATTCGCGGGAGGCGGCGGGACCAACCAACAATTGGGAAAATCCGTACGAGATGCGGCGGAAGCTCCGGGAGCTGTTCAGCGGCTGCATGGCGGGGCGGACGATGTACGTCCTGCCGTTCAGCATGGGCCCGGTGGGTTCGCCGATGGCGCAGATCGGCGTGGAGCTGACCGATTCCCCTTACGTGGTCGTCAATATGCGGATTATGGCCCGCATCGGCCTGCCGGTGTTCCAGGAGATCGACAAGAAGGACCGGCGCGTCGTGCCCTGTCTGCATTCGGTGGGGGCGCCGCTGGCGCCGGGGCAGGCGGATGTGGCGTGGCCCTGCAACCGGGAGAAGTACATCGTGCACTTCCCGGAGACCCGGGAGATCTGGAGCTACGGCTCGGGTTACGGTGGCAACGCGCTGTTGGGGAAAAAGTGCTTCGCGCTGCGCATCGCGTCCAATATGGCCCGGGACGAAGGCTGGATGGCGGAGCATATGCTCATTTTGGGCGTGGAGGATCCGCGCGGGGAGAAGACCTACGTGGCGGCGGCCTTCCCGAGCGCGTGCGGCAAGACCAACTTCGCGATGCTCATCCCGCCCCAGCCCCTGCAGGAAAAGGGGTGGAAGGTGTGGACCGTGGGCGACGACATCGCGTGGATCCGGCCGGACGCGCAGGGGCGCCTGCGGGCGATCAACCCGGAGGCGGGGTTCTTCGGCGTGGCGCCGGGGACATCCGTGCGGACCAATCCCAACGCGATGGCGGCCTTGGCGCGGAACACCATTTTCACCAACGTGGCCCTGATGCCGGACGGCGGGGTGTGGTGGGAGGAGATGACCCCGGAGCTGCCGGCGCGGTTGACCGATTGGCAGGGCAAGGAATGGACGCCGGAGATCGCGCGGGCGACCGGGGCGAAGGCGGCGCACCCGAACGCGCGGTTCACGGCCCCGGCGTCGCAGTGCCCGACCATTGATCCCGCGTGGGAGGATCCGGAGGGTGTGCCGCTGAGCGCGATCGTGTTCGGCGGGCGGCGGGCGACGACGATGCCGCTGGTCTATCAGGCGTTCAACTGGACCTCGGGCGTGTACCTGGGGGCGACGATGGGTTCGGAGATGACGGCGGCCGCGGCGGGCACGGTGGGCAAGGTACGCCGGGACCCGATGGCGATGCTGCCGTTCTGCGGCTACCATATGGGCGACTATTTCCGGCACTGGATCGG
>SYDD01000067.1 GCA_005786775.1 Opitutaceae bacterium | reverse complement strand
CTTGAGGCCGCCAACCTGACGGCGGGCACGCGGTTACTGCGCCGGCCGCGGCACCGTGGCGGGCTCGACGTGTGGCGCGCGTGGGACGGTGGATTCAGCGCCGGCGCCGGCCTCGCGGCGGTGGGCCAGCGCGAGGATGTGCACGCCCGCACCTTTCGGACGATCGATGGGGAGGACTACGCGGTGGTGCGCCTCTACGCGGAGCAGCGTCTGTCGGCCGGCTGGTCCCTGCGGGCGCGGCTCGAGAACGCCCTCGCCGAGCGCTACGAGGAGGTGCACGGCTACCCGGCGATCAGCCGCGGCGTGTTTGTCGCCCTCGAGCGCGGATTCTGAGCTCCGGTGCCGGGGCAACTCTAGGCTTCCCACGCGCGCAGCCGCCGCTAGGTTCGGGGCTTTTATGGAGAAAACGTTCATCATCCTGAAGCCCGACGCGATGGAGAAACGCCTGGTGGGCACGATCCTCGCCCGCTTCGAGGCGGCCGGTTTCGACGTCGTCGCGTGCAAGATGGGCCGGTTGTCTCCCGCGCTGCTCCGGGAGCATTACGCCCATGTCGCCACCAAGCCGTTTTACCCGGACATCGAGGCCTTCATGAGTCGCCGCCCCGTAGTCCTGGTCGCGCTGCAGGGGCAAAACGTGGTCCAACGGGTGCGTGACCTGCTCGGGCCGACCGATTCCCGCAAGGCCGCCAAGGGCACGATCCGCGGCGACTTCGGCACCGATATGATGGTGAATGTGGCGCACGCGTCCGACAGCGTGGAGAACGCGCACGCCGAGCTCGCCCGGTTCTTCCGCCCCGAGGAAATCTTCGCCTGATCCGCGCGCAGGGGGCGATCGGCCGGTTTCAGGGCCGCCGATCCCAAGCCAGCGGGATTCCCGCCTCGGTCAGTTTAGCCTGGAATTCCGCCAGCAGGCTCGGCGACTTGCGGACCCCGCGCGGCGCGTGGCGGCCGGCGAGGCAGAACGCCGCGAGCTCCCCGGCGGCCTCGCCGATGTTCCACTCGACGGGATGCAGGCGGTAGCAGCCGTTGGTCAGGTGCGTCGTCCCGATGTTCTTGTTCGCGGCCAGAAGGTTTTCCATCCGCACGGGCAGCAGGCAGCCGAGGGGGATCTGGAAGGGGAGGGCGGGGAAATCGATGTAGTTGTCGCCTCCGCTGCTGGGGTGGAGATCGATGTTGTAGCTGCCGATCCCGACGCTGTCCGGGAAGGCGGCCGCGTTGGTCTCGGCCGGGGTCTTGGCGCCGGTCTCACGCTGGCGCGCCTCGGTGCCGACGTGCAGCTCGGTCACGGTGAACTCCGCGCGAATGCGGCGGCTCTCGCGGATGTACGGGTACTTGGCGAGGCCATCCGCCGTGCCGACAATGTCGGGGCGCAGCCGCAAGCCCTTCCAACCCGTCCCGCCATCCGGGCGCGGGCACTCGGTCTGCAGCCAATAGAGCCAGGAAAGGCTCAGCTGCTTGCCGCCCGCCGTGTGCCGCGCCGCCTCCGCGGGTGAGACCCCCACGAGGTTGCCCAGCATATAGTCGTTCTGGGGCCAGTTGACCAAGGTGATGTCGCCCGGATAGGTGCCCGGCGCAAACTGCGAGCGGTCAATGATGCGCCGGTACTTGAACAGCCCCGTGCCCTTCTCGGGATCGAACCCCATATTGAACGGCTGCAGGGTCCGCGGGGAGGAGTAGAACAGGCTGAGCAGCTTGCCCGACCAGGGCGGGCGCAGGGCCGGGACGTGGTCCCGCCAGAACGCGTAGTCGCGCGGGCGCTCGATCACATGGTCCTCGCCCGCGACGTAATCCATCGCGAAGCAGCAGGTGAACGACTGGTGATTTTCGGGCTCCGCCTGCTCCTTGGCGCGGGGCTCCCCAGTCTCCCGCCGCGACTCGGCCCCGGTGACGAACTCCGTTCCAGTGAGCGGCAGGAGGTCCCCCAACTCGGTCGCATCGATGAAGTACGGCGCGCGCAGCACGGTCTCGTGACCAAGGTCGAGGCTGCGGACAGTCACCGCCTCGACCCGGTCCCCGTTGGTCTGGGCCGCGACCGGCACTTGGAACAGTAGCATTTCCACCCTTCCTCCGGCGACGTAAGGCGCCAGCAGCTCATGGAGGGCCGCGAGGGCGGCGCGTGGCTCGTGGCAAAGTCGCGAGACGCTCCCGTTGCCCGGGTTGAGCCGGGCATTGGCCCGGGCGGCCGGGGTCAGCGGGAAGTTGCGCCGGTAGTGATCCCGGATGCGCTCCCGCAACTCGCGGTAGGAGCGGGTCGCGCCGCCGGTCTCGATCTGCGCGTTCTCGTCCGGCGGCACCGCCTGCGACGTGAGCTGGCCACCGATCCAATCCGTCTCCTCCGTCAGGATCACCCGCCGGCCGCGCCGCGCCGCGGCCAGGGCCGCCGCACAGCCACCGAGTCCGCCGCCGATCACCACCACGTCCGCCCGCAGCTCCTTCGCGGCCGGGGAAGTCCGGGCCGCGACGCCGCTCAGGATGACGGGACCGGCGGGAGTGGCACCCGCCCGCAACGCGGTCGGGGCCAGCAGCGTGGCGGGCAGGGCGGACGCGGAGTGGCGCAGGAAACGGCGACGATTCATCGGGGTGGGTGGGTCGCGTCAATAAGTGCCCTTCAGGGCGAACGTCCAGTTCTGGCCCACGGTTTCGTTCCGGGTGAGCGCGGTGACGCCCCCCGCGAAGCGCTGCAGGTTTACATACGGGGTGTCCGTGAGATTGCGCACGCTGACCGACAGGCTGTAGGCGGGGCTGAGGCGCCAGCCGGCCCCCGCGTCCACGTTGGTGCGATGCCGGCGGTAGGTGGTGCCGGCGAGATTTGTGTTCACGTCGTCGATCCAGTTCCAGTTCGTGTACAGGTTGAGGCGGTTGTAGGTGTAGTTGAGGCCGCCGCTCGCGAGATGCGGGGTCAGGTTTGCGCGCGGCACCTCCGCGTACAGCCGCGTGTAGCTGGCCCGCACCGACAGGCGCCGGAAGAGGGCGCCGAGGAAGGAGAGGCTCTGGTTGTACTCCCACTCCATGCTGCGCATCCGAATCGTGCCCGGACCGTTATCCGTCGTGATGAACTCGTAGCCCTGAAGCTCGTCGTCGCCAGTGTAGCCGAACTCCTGCGCCGTGAGCCGGTCGGTGATGAAGAGGTTGCGCACCTTCCGCTCAGTGAGCGTGACCGCGAGCTGGCCCACCGGTTCGAAGTAGTAGGCCAAGCGCGCCGCGTAGTTATCGGCCGTCTCGGGCTTCAGGCGCGGGTTGGGCGAGGTGACCGTCAGGGCGGTGTCGTTGACGATCCAGACGCCGGCGAGATTGACGTAGGAGGGACGCCGGATCGTGGAGCTGTAGCCGAAGTGCAGGTCGAGGTTGCGCGCGAGACCGTACTTGACCGAGGCGCTGGGGAAGAGGTTGTCGTACGCGCCGGTGCGTTTCACGCGCGGCTGGGAAAGGAACTGGTACTGGAGGCCCGGGATCGTCGTGGCGCGGCCGGCGGCGTTCACGGGGAAACCCGCCGCCCGCAGTTCCGCCGGCGTCCGGGTGTCCGCCTCGCTTGCCTCCGTGCTGGTACCTTCCCAGCGGAGCCCGGCCCGGAGCGTGAGCCCGCGGAGGCTGGCCGTCCCCATCAGGAAGCCCGAGTCGATCCGCTCGTAATAACGGCGGCGGCGCGCGACGTAGGACTCGTAGAAGTTGTCGCCGTTCGTGCCCCAGTTCTGGCGGAAGGCGTCCGGATTCGCGCGGTAGAGGTCGGCGATCGCGCGGAGGTTGGGCATGAAGACGTTGCCGCCCGAGAGGGACTGGATCGAGCCGCCGTTCATCCCGAGGTCGTACTCCCACGGAGAGCGGTAATTGGCCCAGCCGCCGGCGGCTCCGCCGGGCAGGTAGTCGAACCGTTTGGCGAGCTGGTCATCCTCGAACTTCTGGAATTGCTGGCGGGACTTCACACCCGACTTCCAGATCACCGGGACGAGCCGGGCGGTCTTCAGGATCGCGTTGACCTCTCCGCTGAAGAACGTGGTGCGGCCGAAGCGCCCGTCGTTGAGGGTGAAGGACGGGCTGGTGAAGCTCGCGCCATTGCCGATATCCGGACCCGCAAGCTGCGTGAAGCGCCAGTCGGTCGACAAGGGCGAGGAACGCTCGGCGCGGAAAGTGACGTTCGCCGCCGTCGGCGAATTGCTGTCGCGGATCGACTGCCGGCGCCCGAGCGGATCGTACCAGCTGGTGGAATCCGTGTAGGCGAACTTGCCCTCCACCTCGAGGTTGCCCCGCTTGTAACCGACGCGCGGCAGGAGGGTGAGGGTCTCGCCCAGCTTGGATACCGCCACGGGATTGACCTGGACGGTGCCGGTGGGCGCCGAAACAAAGCTCAGCAGCGGGTCGGCGCCCGCCACGTTCGCCCGCGCGCCCGCGTTGAAGATCGTGGTGCGCTGCGGGGTCCAGAGATCGGCGTAATTGTAGACGATGCCGAGGCCCACGTTAAGCTCGGGGCTGATGCGGTAGTCGGCGGTCAGAGTGGTCGCAAAGCGCTTGTTGAAGCGCGGCGCCCACTGGAAATTGAGGGTCGTCGGCACGAGTGGCCGCGCGTCGGTCGCCGTCGGGGTCGCGTTGTACGCCTGGGACGTGATCAACGCCTCTTGGTAGACGTTGGACTCGCTGATGTTCAGGACGATGCCCAGTGAGCGGTTCAGGAAGACGTCCGAGTACTCCAGGATGCCGCCTGGCCGCCATTTCCGGCTCGGCCGGTCCTCATCGGGCCCGAGCTTGGCGCGGAAATCCATTTCCTCAGAATGGGCCGTGACGTTCGCCTGCCACGAGATCCGCCGGCCCGCGCGGTCAAACGCCCGCTTGGTGCGCAGGTTGATCGTTCCCGCCGGCGCGTTGGCGTCGACGTCCGCGCTGATCGTCTTGGATACCTCGATGGACTCCATCGAGTTCAGGGATGCCATCTCCATGGTGAATGAGCGGGCGGCCCCGGAACCGCTGTTGTTCGCGTCCACGCTGGCGAGCGCGATGCCGTCCATCGTCACCGAGGTGTACTCGGAGCCCAGGCCGCCCAGGCGGACGGTGCGCACCTCCCCGTAAAAGAGGTCCAGCTCGACGCCCGGCAGGTGCTTGAGGAACTCACCCACGTTGCCCTCGGCGTTGTCGCCGAACGAGTCCGAGGCCACCGTGTTGGTGATGTTCATCGAGTTGCGTTGGTCCATGATCGCCTTCGCGGCGCCCTCCCGCTCCGTGGACACCACGAACGCGTCGAGCTTCAGGGCCTCGCCGGGCGCCGCGAGGGCGCTGGTCAGGCTGAAGTCCAGCGTCGCCGTCGCGCCTGCGGCGACGTTCACGGTGGCGCTCGCGGTCTGGTAGCCGGTGTAGGTGACGATCACGGTGACGAGGCCCGGCGTCACTGGGTAGAGCCGGTATTCGCCCGCGCCCTCCGAGACCGCCGCGACGCCGGTCTCGCGCACGACGACCCGCGCGTTCCGCACGTATTCCCCCGTCGCCGGGTTGGAAATGCGTCCGGTGATGCTTCCCGGAGCCGGTTGGGCGGCGAGAAAAGCGGGCAGGAACGCGAGGATCAGCGCGAGCGCGCGGCGCGGGAGGAGATGCAGGGCAGGGTTCATTCAGGGCAGGTGGGCTGGGGAGAGGTCACCCGGCGGATCCGCGGCGGTCAAGGTCGCGTGACCGGATGACGACCGGCAGGCCCTACGGTGGTCGACCCACCCTTGACTGAAATCGCCTTGTTCCGGCCGCCCGCTGCGCTTCTGCTTGGGGTAAGACAGGCTACCGACCCACGGAAGCTACCCCGTTTCATCGTCCGCACCACACCATGCCCCCCATGAAGAGTTCCCCGACCCGTCTCCCCCGTCTTGTTCTCGTCGCGTTGGCGCTCGCCCTCCCGCTGGCGGCCGCCGAACCCGGCAGCGTCACGGGCACCGTCAGCAACGCGGCCACCCGCAACCTCCTGCCCGGCGCGCGGGTCGAGATCGCCCAGCTCGGGGTCTCCGCGCTCACGGATGACACCGGCCGGTACGTCCTGGGTGGCATTCCCGCCGGCAGCCACGAGCTGTCCGTGACCTACATCGGCCTGGATGCCGCCCGGCGCACCTTTACCGTCGCCGCCGGCCAGCGCGTGGCGCAGGACTTCGACCTCACGACGGGCATCTACAAGCTCGATCAGTTTAAGGTGGTCGGGGAGCGCGAGGGCGATGCCGCCGCGATCACGGCCTACCGCAATTCCGAGAATCTCAAGAACATCGCGGCCACGGACTCCTTCGGAAACCTGCCCAATCTCAACGCGGGCGAGGTGGCGATCCGGCTGCCCGGCATCTACGGCGAGCTCGACGCCGGCGGCAACCTCTCCGGCTTCAATGTGCGCGGGATGGGTCCTGGCCTCAACAGCGTCACGATGGACGGCGGCCTGATGACCGGGCAGGGCGGGATGGGCCGCTCGATCTTCGTCAACAACATCACGGGCGCGATGTTTGAGCAGGTCGAGTTGGTGAAAGGGCACACCCCGGACAAGGGGGCGGACTCCCTGGGCGGCACCATCAACTTCAAGAGCCGCTCCCCGCTCTCGATGCGCGAGAAGCGCCGCATCACGTACACTCTGACGGGCCGTCTCGCCCCGTCCTTCACCCAGCAGATCCCCATCCGCGAGGATCGACGGCTGCACGGGCTCTTCACGCTCGGCTACCAGGAGGTCTTCGACGTGCTCGGCGGCAGCCGTAACCTCGGGGTCTCGCTCACCCTGTTCAACAGCGAGACCGCGATCGGCTCCTTTTTCACCACCCGGGACTACCAGAACACCGTCACCCAGCCGGCGTTCCTTTGGGACTACCGTTGGGATGACCTCTACAACCACCGCCGCCAGAAGAACGTCACGCTGAAGGCGGATTACCGGCTTACCCCGACGACGAAACTCTCGTTCCTGACCACCTACATCGACCATTCGGAGGTCTACCGCCGCCAGTATGCGGTCCGCGCCTTCACCAATGGACAGTCGCAGGACACCGTGCCGAGCGCGACCACCAGCATCGTACCCGGCTACACCTCGCGCATCACGACCGTGCGGCCGGTGGCCTCCTCGGTCATCGACGTCACGATGACGGGGCCGAACAACTTCTTCAACCGGCTGCGGCGCGTGGACGCCGGGATCGAGCACGAGCAGGGCCGGCTGCTGCTCGAGGCCAACGTCCGCTACACCCAGACGCACATCAACATCGGCAACGGTGAGGGCGCGGTGCTCACCAACCGCATCAGCGGCACCGGCTGGATCATCGATCGCACGCGCTCCGACCTCTACCCGCAGTTCCTCGCCAACGGAGGCTTGGATTTTACCAATCCGGCGAACTACCGGCCGACGGCCAATGGTCTCTCCAACCAGAACGACCGGCAGATCCACGAGGTCGCCGAGGCCCGCGTCGACGCCCGGTACACCCTGCCGCTTGCCGCGCCCGTCTTCGCCAAGGCGGGCGTGCATTGGCGCGAACAGCACGTCGGCGTGCGCAGCGCCTCCCGGCGCTGG
>SYDD01000066.1 GCA_005786775.1 Opitutaceae bacterium | reverse complement strand
GGCGCCGAGGCGCGCGACGATCTCGGCCGGATCGGCGGCGGGCGTCGCCAGCATGAAGCGCAGCGGCTGGAACAGACGCAGGCTGATTTCCCCGAGGGTTCCGGCCGCCGCGTGGGCCGCGACCTCGCCCAGATCGCCGGCGAGCAGATGTGCCTCCCGTACCGCCGCCGCGGGTCGCGCCCAGGCCTCGGCGATCGCATCCTCGACGAGCCCCTCCCTCAGGCCGATCCGGAGGTCCCCCAGCAGCAGCTTGATGAGGTACTTGGTCTCCGTTGGACCGAGCCGGATGAGCAGCGCGTGCACCCGTTCGAGCTTTGCTGCTGGCCCCCGCGTTTCCGCAATCGCTTGGAGCCCCGCGGCCAGCTCCGGCAAGGTCAATCCCTCGTCCAGCCGGCCCGGAACCCGCGTGCGCAGCGCCGCCTCCGCGGCTTCGCCGGCATCCGGGAAGCGCTGGAAACCTGCCCGGTATTGGGCCTCCGTCAGCCCGGTTCGTTCCAACAGGGCGCGGCGCAGGAGCGCCCAGCCGACCCCGGTTTGACGCTCGGATGCCGAGGAGCTGGTGCGGGCGCAGGCGCAGCGCGCGGCGATCGCAGCCGCGGAGGCTGGTAGGCTGGCGAGGTACGAGGCCAGCAGCGCCACCTTGGTGTGGCGTCGGGGCTGAGCGGCGATCCGGTCCGCCACCGCCGCGAAATGGGAGAAAGCCAACGGTCCCGCGGCGACCGCGGGTGCTGCCGATGCCGGCGGGGGCTCGGCGGAAGGCCCTGCGGGGGTCGGCGCGATCAGTGACGGAGCGGACGGCGCGGGGCCGAGGCCGAGGTCGAGCTGGTTCTCCTCGCTCAGCGCCCACGCCTCGATCCCGCGTTCCCGGAGCGTCGCCGCAAAGTCGCGGGCGAAGCCGTGCAGGGTGTACACGCGCCGCGGGTTCACCTGTTCAACGAAGCGCAGGAGGTCGTCGAAGTCCGCGTGGTCCGAAAGCGGGAAGGCGGCGTCGCACTGGTGCCGGTGGATCGCGCCGGGATCCAGCGCCCAACCGGTCACGACGGCCGTGCGGCAGGGGCCGAGCCGGCGCAGGAAAGGGGATGTGCGGGACTGGGGCGGGCAAAGGACGACGTGCCCGCGGAGCTCACCGGGAGCGTATTCCCGGTGGGGCGGCACCGCGAGCCCGAGCTCGGCGTAGACCTGGGTCATCCGCAGCGTCTGCGGATGCAGCATTACCGGCAGACCTTGGTCCGCGAGGGCCCACAGCAGTTCCTGGCTCTTGCCGAGGCTGTAGGCGTAGAGGACCGGCGTCTCCCCGTTGTCGAGCGCGGCGTGGCAGAAGCCCGCGAGCGCGGCGATCACCTCGCGGGTGGGCGGAAAGCGGTACTGCGGGCGCCCGAAGGTCGTTTCCATCACGAGCACGTCCGCGCGCGGCGTGGCGCAGGGTTCCGCCGCGCAGCCGGGACGGAGCTTGAAGTCGCCCGTGTAGAGCAGCCGGCCCCGGTCCGGGTGCTCAAGCAGGCATTGGGCGGAGCCGTGGATATGCCCCGCGGGGTGAAGGCTGACGGCCACCTCGGGCGTCAGCGGCTCGCGTTGACCGAAGGGTAGGATGTGCTCGCGGCGATCACCGGGAAGCCGGGCGCGCATCAGCCGCGCGGTGCCGGGCGAGCAGAGGATTTCTCGGTGCAGCGCGAGATGGTCAAAATGGGCGTGGGACACGAACGAGCGCTCCCGGGCGTGCCGGGCGTCGAGCCACCAGCCCACCTGGGGCAACCAGACCCCCTCCGCGTACTCCACCTGCCAGGACATCCGGGGAGCGTGTGGCTTGGGGCGCGAAGCACAAGCGGCGGCCTCAGAGGCGCACGCCCAGCAGGCCGAGGAACAGCCATGCCAGCAGGCCGGCGCCGCAGATCCACCAATACCAGGCGAGGCCGTTGACCCGCGGAGTCGCCCGCGCTGGCTTCGCGCGAAGGTCCTCCCAAGCGTGGTCCGGCAGGTCGAGCCCGTCGTGGACCGAGCTTTCCCGCCAACCGGTGCGCTCGTCGGCCCCGCATTCCGGGCAGGCGCGCGCCGATGGGGCGAGGTCCATGCCGCACTGGGCGCAGGACGCGGGGGCGCGCGGTTCAGGCGGCATGGAGGGATCCGAGGTACTTGCGGCGCACCAGCCGCCACGCGGTGACGACAAAGGCGGTTAGGGGAATGGCGAGCAGCATCCCGAGCAGCCCGCCCAGCGCGGTGCCCCAGAAGAAGACCGCGAAGATGATCGCGACCGGGTGCAGGCCCGTCTGCCGGCCCATGATGCGCGGCGTGAGTACCCAACCTTCGATGGTTTGCACGGCGACCTTCACGAGCAGTACCAGTCCGACCATCAGCCAGCCCCCGTCCGGGGCTTGGAAGAAGGCCAGCGGGAGAGCGACCGCCAGCCCGAGGATCGAGCCGAGGTAGGGGATCACGTTGAGGGCCCCGAGCACCAGACCGAGCGCCAGACCGAACTTCAGGCCGATCAGGCTGAAGCCGAGCGCGAGCAGCACCCCCATCGCCAGCGCGATCAGCAATTGCCCGCGGAAGAAGGCCTCTACGATGGAGACAAACTCGCCGACGAGAAACACCACGTCCTCGCGCATCGCGGGCGACAGGAACGGAAGGTGTTCGCTGAGCGCCCGGGTCGAGAAACCGGCGGCCAGAAGGAAGAAGAACAGGTACACGGGAACCACGGCGGCCCCGGTGAGGAAGGTCGCGGCCGCGGAGACGCCACCGACGGCGGTGCGGAGCGAGGGCCAGGCGTGCGCGAGCAGGCCCTTTGTCTCCTCGACCGCCTTCTCCACGATTTGGGTCCAGAGCGGCAGGCCGACCTCGCGGTCCGCCAGCGCCTTCCACTCCGGGTAGCTGGCCTGGACGTAGCCGCTCAGCTTTTCCGCGAGCTTCGGGAGGTAGGTCACCAGATCGACGATTTGCCCGAGGACCGCCGGCGCGGCCAGCAGCACTGCCCCCGTCACGACCCCGGCAAAGAGCGCGTAAAGGATGATCACGGCGCCGAGGCGCCCTACGCGGAGCCTGGCCTCGAGCCAGCTCACCCAGGGGCGCAGCATCAGCGCGAGCACGCCCGCCGTCGCCAGGGGCCAGAGCACCGGCCCGAAATGCGTCAATAGCCGGCCCAGCGCCACCACCCCGAGCCCAAGCAGCGCCGCGAAGCCCAGCACGGCGAGCAGCGTAAGGGTGGCGGCCGCGATCCGGCGCTGGACGGGGGAGAGCAGGGGAGAGGAATTCACGCGGCGGGGTGCGTCAGGAGTGAGCAGTTCCGGCGCGGGGACGCAAATCTCGCGTTGACGCGCCCGGGCCGCCCCGTGAGTTTCCCGGGCACTCCGGCCTGCTTCCGCGGTCCACGCCGGTCCACTCTCCCGCATGAAACGCCTCCGTACCCTTTTGCTCGCCCTCGCGTCC
>SYDD01000065.1 GCA_005786775.1 Opitutaceae bacterium | reverse complement strand
GGCGGCGGCGCGGGGTTGCCTTGTCCCCGGGAACGGCTTGTGCTGATCCAAATCGGCCAGGAGTGCTGCCGAGATTTTCCCCAATGTCCCCGTCCCGTCCTGTCCACCTTTTCCTTACGCTGCTCGCTGCCACTTTATCCCCGGCCGGAGCGATCGCGGCTGGCGTCGTTACCCTGAACGTGCGGGTGCGGCACGAAGCCGTCGCCCAGACGGGCCTGCGGGACGCGGAAGCTCTGACCGGGCGCGCTCGCCTGGGGTTCGCCCCGCCGCCGTGGGCGGGGTGGGCGGCCTTCCTCGAGGTAGAGAGCGTGGCCGCGGTCGACGGGGATCGTTACAGCCAGTCCGGCCTGAACCCCGCCGCGGCCGGGCGCGCCGTCATCGCGGATGTGGACTCCACGGAGATCAACCAGCTCCATTTCGGCCGCACCTTCGGGAAGACTCGGGTGAAGCTCGGGCGGCAGCGGCTATCCCTCGACAACGGACGCTTCGTCGGGGACAGCAGCTGGCGGCAGAATCAGCAGACCTTTGACGCGGCGGTGGTTGAGGACCGGACCTGGGCGGGTACCACGCTCACCTACGCCCGCCTCTGGCAGGTCAACCGTGGGCTGGGTCGGACCCACCCGCAGGGCCGTTGGCGGACGGACTCGCACCTGTTCCACGCGCTGCGCGAGGGCCTGCCCGTCGGGACGCTGAGCGCCTACGCCTACCTGCTCGACTTTCCGGTCCCGCGGGCCAACGCCTGCGCCACCCTTGGCGCCAGCCTTTCGGGCGGTGCGGGGATGGGCCCGGGGATGCGCTGGGTATACCGCCTTGAGGCGGCACGCCAGACGGACCACGGGGCCAGCCCGCTCGATTACGCCGCGCGCTACCTAGCGGCGGAATCCGGCGTGAACCTCGCGCGCGGCGGCCTCGCGGCGGGGGTGGAGGTGCTCGGCCACGACGCGGGCCTGCCTTTCCGCACGCCGCTGGCGTCGCTGCACCCATTCAACGGTTGGGCCGATGTCTTCAGCGCGCTCCCCGCGGGCGGTCTGCGGGACAGCTACCTGCGCTTACAGGCTGATTTGCCTGGCTCCCTCGCGTTCTCGGTGCGGCGGCACTGGTTCCGTTCCGACCGCGGTGGTGCACGCTTGGGTGAGGAGTTCGACGGAATCCTCAGCCGCCGGTTCGGCCCGGCGTGGACCGTACTGGCAAAGTTCGCGGACTTCCGTGCTAGCGCGCGCGGTTTCTCGGATGTCCGTAAGTTCTGGCTCCAAGTTGAATACACCCGCTGACGTCCGCGCCGCCGCGGTCCGGAGCGCCAAAAAGGTGTTTCCCCGCTCCCCGCGGCCCGCCAGCCTCTGCGGGTGATGAAGAAAGACGCCATCCTCGCCAAGTTCCGGGCCGAGAAGGTCATCGCGCTGATCCGCGCTGATTCCTCAGACGGTCTCCTTGACTGCGCCCGGGCTCTCGCCGCCGGCGGTCTCACCAGCATCGAGCTGACGATGACCACGCCGGGGGCGATCCGCATGCTGGAGCGCGCGGCGACCGAGCTGCCCGACTTCCTCTTTGGTCTCGGCACGGTGCTCGACGCCGAGACGGCGCGCGCCGGGATCCTCGCGGGCGCCCGCTTCATCGTCACCCCGGCGCTGCGGCCGGACGTGATTACCCTCTGCCGCCGCTACGGGGTGCCGGTACTTTGCGGGGCTTTTACCCCCACTGAGATCCTCACCGCGTGGGAGGCGGGGGCCGACGCCGCGAAGGTCTTTCCCGCCGAATTTTTTGGCCCAGGCTACATTAAAGCGGTCAAGGCGCCGCTGCCTCAGATCGAGCTCGTGCCGACGGGCGGGGTGAACGAAAGCAACGTGGCGGAATTCCTCCGCGCCGGAGCGTTTGCGACCGCGGCCGGCAGCTCGCTGGTCGACGCCAAGGCCCTGCGCGAGCGCAACTGGGGCACGATCACCGCCAAGGCCAAGGCGTTCGTCGCGGCCGCCGCGGCCGCCTGACGCGGTCCTTGCCGCCGTGCGCCCCGCGCCGCCGGAGTGCGTCCGTTTGGTCGCGCGCGTCCACGCGCTCGTCGGGACCGCGATGCTGGCGGCGCTTGCCCTGTTGGAGCTTTTGACGCGCAACCTACCCGCGATCGGTTTCGGTCCGGGCGCGCCTCTCGCGGCCAGTCTGCTCGGCCTGTTCTATGGCCTGAGCGCTTGGTTAGTCTGGCGCGGGCTGCCGCCCGGCCGCGCACTGAGCGCGGTGGCCAGCCTGCTGTACGTCCTGCGGCCGCCGCTCGCCGCGCAGGTCCGCGCCGCGACGCGCGACCCTGCCTTTGCCGGGCACTTCGCGCGTTGAGCCGCCCCGCGCGCCGCTCGCTAGGATCGGGCGCCTGATTGGCCCGCGGCGTCCGCGTCGAGGATCGCCGCGACGTCGGGGATTTCCCGCACGCGGCGCCCACCGCTCCGGCGCTCAAAGTACGGATCCTCCGCTGGCGTCGCGGTCAGTTCCTCGTCGTCGTCGTCCGGCTCCTCGTCGGGATCAACCTCCTCGCCCTCGGCGTTGGTAAAGACCCATTCGGGCTCCGGATCGAAGGCTTGCGAGACCCGGCG
>SYDD01000010.1 GCA_005786775.1 Opitutaceae bacterium | reverse complement strand
TGATGAAGGTCCTCGAGGCGATCGTGGCGGCCTCGCGCGAGGGCGAGTTCAACCTTGAGGGGCTGGAAACCACCCGTCTCGTGCCGGCGCTAGCGTTGTTTACTGCGCTCCAGCTTGCGCTGTTGGGCATCCAAATTTTCCTCCTGACAACTCGAGGGCAGTCGCTCGGCAAGATCCTGCTCGGCGTGCGTGTCGTCCGGGCGGACGACGGTGAGAAACCCGGTTTCCTCCGCGGCTGGCTGCTGCGCGAACTTCCCTCGGGTGCGATCCAAGGAATGCTGCAACTCGTGCCGATCGTCGGGTTTTTCCTGCGGTTCGCCTTTGTGACGACGAATTATCTAATGATCTTCCGCGAGGATCGCCGCTGCCTGCACGATTTCATCGCGGGCACCCGCGTCATTCGCGCCTGAACCGACCGCGCCGCTTCAGACCACGCGGTCGGTCAGGTCCCCGCCGGCCGTGAACGCGGCGAAGTTAGCGAGGAAGTGCCGCACCAGTGCCTCGTCTTGATCGTGGCGACCGCCGGCGGTGTGGGGGGTCACGTAGCAGCGCGGTTCCGTCCAGAAGGCGTGGTTCGGCGGCAGCGGCTCGGTGGCGAACACGTCGAGGTAAGCCTCGCTAAGTCGCCCGGAGCGTAGCGCCGCGAGCAGCGCGGTCTCGTCAACGGTAGTGCCGCGGCCGACGTTGTAAAACCGGGCGCCGGGCTTGCAGCAGGCGAGGCGCCGGGCGTTGACGTAGTTCCGCGTCGACTCGTTGTCGGGCAGGAGGTTCACGACGTGGTCGGCCTGGCTGAGGGCGGAACTGAGCAGTTCCTCGGGTACGATGCGGACGCCGGCCTCGCTGCGGACGCGGCGGCGCACGGCGGTGACCGGCATCCCGAACGGGGCGAGCAACTCGGCGAGGCGGCGGCCGATCGCGCCGTAGCCGAGCAGGAGGACGGACTGCCCGGTGAGCAGCCGGGACTCGTACCGGCGCTCGTCGTAGTGCCAGGAGCGGTCCGTGAGCTGTTCGCGGAGGGAGGGGAGCAGGCGCCGGCCGAGGGCGAGCATCATCGCGAGCACGTGCTGGGCGCAGCTATCGGCGAAGACTCCCGAGGCGTTGGTGAAGGCCGCGCCGCGGGCGCGGAAGCCCTCTCGGAATTCCGGGGTGTCGTACCGGGTGTACCCCGCGCTGGTCACCTCGACCCAGCGGAGACGGGGGGACGCGAGGCACTGCGCGGCGTCGGGCTGGCCGAAGGCGATGTCGGCGGCGGCGAGGTCCGGGTCGGGGCGGCCGGCCGCGAGCACGGCGGCGGTGGTGGTGGCCGAGCGCACCAGTTGGTGGGGCCCCAGGCCCGCCTCGAGGAGGCGTTCGGCGGCGGGCTGGAAGCGGGTATTGGTCCAGATGGTGAGCGGCGGCACGGCGCGCGAGTGGAGGGGGCGCCGGGCGCGGCGACAAACCCGGATTTTTTCTCGCCGCCCGCCGGGGCGCCGGGTTGTCTCCGCTCGATCCCAATCACCCATGCCCCGTCCCGTCACCCTGTTCACCGGCCAATGGGCCGACCTCCCCCTCGAGAAGCTCGCCCCGCTCGTCAAAAAGATGGGCTACGACGGAGTCGAATTGCCCTGCTGGGGCGACCACTTTGATCCCGACGCGGCGGCCTCAAGCAAAAAGTACGTCCATGAGAAGTGGGCGCTGCTGAAGGATCACGGGCTTACCTGCCACGCGATCTCAAGCCACCTGGTGGGCCAAGCCGTGTGCGACCTGATCGACGAGCGGCACAAGGCGATCCTGCCGGCCGACGTCTGGGGTGACGGCGATCCCGAGGGCGTGCGCAAGCGGGCCGCGCGCAAGCTGGCCCTCACGGCCAGGGCGGCGCGGGCGTTCTTCGACGCGCGGCCGGGCCGCGCGGGCAAGGACGAGTTCCCGGCGGTGGTCAACGGCTTCACTGGCTCCTCGATCTGGCACTCGATCTACGCGTTCCCGCCGACCTCGCAGGCGTTCTGGGACGCCGGCTACGCGGACTTTGCGCGCCGCTTCGGGCCGATCCTCGAGGCGTTCGACAAGCAGAACGTGAACTTCGCGCTCGAGGTGCACCCGACCGAGATCGCCTTCGACATCGCCAGCGCCCAGCGCGCGGTGGCGGCCGTCGGCGGGCACCGGCGCTTTGGCTTCAACTACGACCCCTCGCACCTCGGCTACCAGGGCGTCGACTACGTGAAGTTCATCCGCACCTTCGGCGACCGCATCTACCACTGCCACATGAAGGACGCTTGGTGGGGCCACGGCGACGGCACGGTCGGCGTGTTCGGCGGCCACGTGAGCTTCGGCGACGCCCGCCGTCACTGGGACTTCCGCTCGCTCGGGCACGGCGACATCCGTTTCGAGGACATCATCGTGGCGCTGAACGACGTGGGCTACCGCGGGCCGCTGTCGGTGGAGTGGGAGGACAGCCGGATGGACCGTTTCCACGGCGCCGCCGAGTCGGCCGCCTTCGTGCGCAAGGTCGATTTCCCCTCGAGCACCATCGTCTTCGACGCCCAATTCGACCGCTAAGCCCGATGAACTCCCCCAAGATCGCCATCATCGGAGCGGGCGGCATGGCCGCCTACCACGCCCGAGGTTTCCGGGAAGCGGGGGCCGAGATCGTGGCCCTCGCCGACGTCAACGCGGCGGCCGCCGAGAAGGCCGCCGCCCGGCACGGGATCCCGCGTCATTTCGGCGACGTCGCCGCGATGCTGCGGGCGCTGCCGGAGCTCAACGCGGTTTCCATCATCGTCCCGAACAAGTTCCACGCCCCTCTGGCGCTCCAGGCCCTCAAGGCGGGCAAGCACGTGTTCTGCGAGAAGCCGCCGGCGCTCACCGCCTCGCAGATGGCGCAGATGCGGACCGCGGCCGCCAAGGCCCGCCGCACGCTGATGTTCAACTTCAACAACCGCGCCCGACCCGAGAGCTACGCCATCCGCGAGTACCTCCGGCAGGGCGTGGTCGGCACGATCAACTCCTGCCAGGCGAAGTGGATCCGCCGCACCGGCATCCCGGGCTTCGGCGGCTGGTTCACCACCAAGGCGCTCTCCGGCGGCGGTCCCCTGATCGACCTGCTGCACATGATCGACCTCGGGCTGCACTTCATGGGCTACCCCGAGCCCGCCCACATCCTGGCGCGGACCTACCACGATCACATCACCGACAAGTCGTTCAAGGGCCCCTGGGGCATCCCGGACGTCGCCAAGGGCGTGACCGACGTGGAGGCGGCGGCGCACGGCTTCCTTACCTTCCGCTCCGGGCAGTCGATGTCCTTCGCCGTTTCGTGGGCCGAGATGAACCAACGCGAGGAGGTCTCGGTAACGTTTCAGGGCACCCGCGCGGGCGGCATGGTCCGCCGGCTCTTCGGCACCGACGGCATCGACGCCACTGCGATCGACGCCTGCGAGCTCTACACCCAGGAGAACGGGCGCCCGGTCAACCGCTCCATCATTGTCCCGCCAGACGAGACGATGGGCCGCGTGCGTTCGGCGGTGAACTTCGTGCGTGTCCTGCAGGGCGCCGAGGAGCCGCTGAACACGCCCGACCAGGCACTTGCGCTGATGCGCATCATCGACGGCGCCTACCGTTCGGCCGCCACCGGCCGCCCCGTCGCCCTCTGAGTCCCCCGATCGTCCCCCACCCATGAACCTTCCCCGCAAACTCCGCATGGGCCTGGTCGGCGGCGGCCGCGGCGCCTTCAGCGGCGCCGTCCACCGCATGGCCGCCCGCCTCGACGGCGAGATCGAGCTGGTCGCCGGCTGCTTCTCCGCCGACCCGGCCAAGTCCCGCGCCTCCGGCGCCGACCTCCACCTTGATCCCGCGCGCGTTTACGGCACGTACGAGGAGATGGTGGCGCGCGAGTCCGCCCTGCCGGCCGACCAGCGCATCGACTTCGTCTCGATCGTTACCCGCAACAACACTCACTTCCCGGTCGCCAAGGCGTTCCTCGAGGCGGGGTTCCACGTCGTTTGCGACAAGCCATTGTGCTTCTCGCTGGCCGAGGGCCGCAAGCTCCGCGAGGTCGTCCGCCGCACGGGCCGCGTCTTCGCGCTCACCCACAACTACACCGGCTACCCGATGGTGAAGGAGGCCCGCGAGTGGGTCCGCACCGGCCGCCTCGGCAAGCTGCTGAAGGTCGTGGTCGAGTACCCGCAGGGCTACGCGATCACCGCGCTCGAGGCCGGCAAGGTCAGCCGCATCGCCAACTGGCGGATGGACCCGAACGTGTCCGGCGTCTCCAACTGCATGGGCGACATCGGCACGCACGCGCACAACCTCGCCCGTTACATCACCGGGCTCGAGGTCGAGGAGATCTGCGCGGAGCTCTCCACCTTCATCCCGGGCCGACTGCTCGACGATGACGGCAACTGCCTCGTCCGCTTCAGCCAGGGCGTGAAGGGCATCCTCTTCGCCTCGCAGATCTCGAGCGGCGAGGAGAACAACCTCAACATCCGCGTCTTTGGCACGAAGGGCTCGCTGCAGTGGTTTCAGGAGAACCCCAACGAGCTCATCTTCAAAAAGGCGGATGCGCCCCAGCAGGTTCACCGCCGCGGCAATGGTTACCTCGGAGTCGCCACGCGCGGCGCCTCGCGTACGCCCTTCGCCCACCCCGAGGGCTTCATTGAGGCCTTCGCGAACATCTACCGCGCGGCCGCGGTGGCGATCGCCGACTCGATCGCGGGCCGCAAGGCCCCTAAAGGCGGTTACGATTTCCCCACGGTGGACGATGGCATCGCCGGGATGGCCTTCATCGAGACCGCGGTGAAGAGCGGCCGGGCCGGTGCGAAGTGGGTCCGCTTCCCCAAACTCTGAGCGGCCTCCGCAGGCTCGTGGCGGCCGGCCTTCTGGTCACGGCCGCCGTTGCCACGCCGTACC
>SYDD01000397.1 GCA_005786775.1 Opitutaceae bacterium | reverse complement strand
GTAAACCCCCGGCGCCAACCGCTCCCCCAACCGGAAAACCTGCCTCAGCTGGCGCCGGAAATGGACGTCCACCTCCTCCACCCGGGAGCTCTCCGTGACAACGAGCGGCCCCGCCAGACCGGCCACGTCGACGATCGCCAGCAACTCGAGGGGCTCCCAGGTCTTACCCCCCGGCGGCACAAGGGCCTCCGGCAACTCCGCCGTCAGCACCCGCTCGCCCGTCCCCGCCGCAATGACCTCCAGGAGCCCGCCGCGCGGGGCCTCCGAGACTAACCGCCGCCCCACCCGCCCTAAACCCACCGGCGCCACCTCCGTGCCATCCGCCACCAAGGTCAGCCGCGCCTCCGCCCGCTCAACTGGCCGTCCTCCCAGGTTTGCCACCGGCGGTAGCCACCGCAGCAGCCCCGCCTCACCCTCCCCATAGGTCAGGCGCACAGGATCCTCGTCCAGCAATGACCTGCCCGCCTCCCGGCGCGGCTCCGGCGCCCGGGCATTCACCGGGGTCGGCAGGAACAGGGGCCGCAGGTCCCGGATGCTCGCCTCGTCCCGCAGAAAACCATCCGCCTCCGCCGAACGCGCCAGCCGCACCGGTGCCGGCGCCACGCCCTTTCCCGGCGCGGGCAACGGGTCCAACCCCCGGATCAGCAGCAGACCGGCCGCCACCACCACGGCCGCCACCACCGCCGCCGGGAGCCAGCGCCGGACACGTTGCCGCCACCGTTGCGCGCGCGCCGGATTCACCGCCTGCCGAGGGGTTCCCCCGCCGCCCAGATCATCTCAAAGCCCGCCGCCCGCGCCAGGCTCGCCACCTCCGCCAGCAGATCGGCGGAAACCTCCGTCCCCGCCCGGACCAGCAACAGGGGCTGCGGCGTCACCCGCGCCTGCGCCCGCAGCCACTCCCCGAGCTCCGGCAGCTTACGCAGGCCTTCAGGCGTGAAGATCTGCCCGGAACTGATAATCGTCACCACGTGCGTCGCCGACCGCGCCCCCGCCTCCGCCCCCGCCACGCGCGGCAGCCGGAAATCCACCGCCAACCCCGGCGCCAGCACGAAGCGCGATCCGAACACGGAGAAGAACAGCGCCAGCAGGCCCGCCGCGGCCAGATAGAGCGCAACCGGCGCCGCCGGCGGCGGCCGCAGGCGCGAGGCCAGATCCAGCGGCCGCGTGATCACCGGCTCCCCTCCCCCGTCGCTCCCGCCGCCGCGCCCGCCCCCTGATACTCGGTCACCAGGTACCGCAGGATCTCGTTCCCCGACCATTCCAGGTCGTGCACGATCGCCCGCACGCGCGCCGCCAGGAAATGATGCGCCACCAGCGCCGGAATCCCCACCAACAGTCCCCCGCCAGTCGCCAGCAACGCTTGCCACATCCCCCGCGACAACCCCGCCGCCATCGCGTAGTTGCCGCCCTGCTCGAACGCCTGGAAGGTCCCCGCCATCCCCAGCACGGTGCCCAAAATGCCCACGAGCGGCGCCACCTGCGCGATCGCCCCCAAGGCCGCGATCCGGCGCTCCAGCAAAGGCAACTCCAACAGCGCCGCCTCCTGCACCCGGAACCGCAGCTTGTCCTCCGCCTCCCCGGCGTGCAGCAGCGCCACCTTCACCACCGCCGCCACCGGACCCGGGGTCTCCTCGCACACGGTCAATGCCTCCACCAGACGCCGCTTGGCCAAAATGTTGCGGATGCCCTCCAGAAACTCCCGCGCCCGGATCTGCCCGCGGTGCAAAAACAGCAGGCGCTCCACAAAGACCATCACGCCCAGCACCGCCAGCCCGGCCAGCACCAGCATCATCGGACCGCCACGCGCGAGCAGACTGAGGTCAGGACCGGACATAACTGGAGAGCCTTGGCGCGGGTCGCCGCACGGCAAACCTGAAAGCAAACGCGCTCACCGCCGCGCGCCTCCACCCAGCTGTTCCAACCGCGCCCGGGCGATCGCCTCGCCCGCCGGCAACCGCTGGTCCAGCAGCAACTCGTAGGCCCGCCGCGCCTCATCCGTGCGCCCGAGCCGCTCCAGGGCCTCGCCCAGCTCGCGCAAGGTCCGCGCCAGCCAATACGGCCGCGTCGCCCCCGGCTCGAAGGGCCCCGCCTCCTCCCGCAGGTTTGGCTGGATCACATCCCGCCACCAGACCGCGATCGCCTCCTCCACCCGCCCGCGCCGCGCCAGCAGCAGGCCAAGCTTGTGCCCCGCCTCCACCCGCACGTCCCGCGGGGCGTCCACCCGGTCGCGCAACTGTTCAAACAACAGCTGCGCCGCATCCGCGTGGGAGGTGTCCCCGGCCGAGGACTGCGCGCTGTGGGTGTCCGCCAACGCCAGCTGCGCCAGCACCACGTCTGGCCGCCGCGGGTAGCGGTTCACGAGATCCTCGTACGCCCGCTGCGCGGCGGGAAAATCGTTCAGCTTGCGGAAGATATTGCCCTGCCGCAGCCGCGCCGCGAACACGAGGTCCGGCTGGGTCGCCCCCGCCGGGCTGGCCACCAACTCCTCGATCCGCTTGTTGGCCTCCTGCAGGTTCTCCGGCCGCCCGAGCCGCTCCGCCAAGGTGGCGAGGCGGAACAGCGCGAAGGGCACGTAATCACTGGTCCGGTAAGCGGGATTATCGGTCAGGCTGATGAGGCGGTTGCGGGCCTCGTCGATCTTGTCCTGATCCGCAAAGTGCTCCGCCTCGGTGAGGAAGGAGGACGCCGCCGCCTCGGAACCGGGATGCTCCGCCCGCAGGCGCCGCAGGGTCTCCAGCGCCGCCGGCTCCCGCCCCAACGCGAACTCGGCCCGGCCCCGCAGCAACGCGGCCGTGGACGTTAGTTCCGTCCGCAGCGCCGCCGGCAGCTCCGGCGCCGCTAACAGGGCCCCGCTCAGCTCGACCGCCCG
>SYDD01000396.1 GCA_005786775.1 Opitutaceae bacterium | reverse complement strand
TGCCCGTGGTGGCCTCGATCCGCTCCGACAACACCGAGGGTCTGGCCCGCTTCTTGGCCGCGGCGCCCGGGGTGGTCGTCGAGCGGCGGGGAACCGCCGAGATCGTGGTGCGGCGCCGCGAGTGACCGCCGCCGCGCCGTGAGCCGCCGCCGCGCCGTGAGCCGCCGCCGCGCAGATTCCCTTAGTGAAAGCCCGGCTCCGGGACGTCTTGGAAGCGTTGCCCCCTTGCCCTGTCCCTTCCTTCGCCCGCGGCCGCCGTGGCTGGCCCTCCTCGTCCTGCTCGTCGCCGTGGCCGGTGCCGCGCCCGCCGACCGGCGCCCCTTCGACGTGCCGCCCGGCCCGGCCGCCGAGTCGCTGCGGCTCGCCGCGAGGCAGGGGGGCTTCGAGATCGTGTTCTTCGCCGACACGGTCCGCGAGGTGCGCACCGGGGCGCTGCGGGGCGAGTTCGTCCCCCGTGAGGCGCTCGAACGGCTCCTGGCCGGCACGGACCTCGCCGTCGCCGAGGCGGGTGTCCCCGGCACGCTCACGGTGCGACGCCTTTCCCCACCTCCCGGCGCCAACGCCTCCCGCCCGGAATCAGCTTCCTCCCCGATGAAACCCCGCCATCCGCTCGCCACCCTCGGCGCCTGGTTCGCCCTCGCGCTCGCCCCTGTCCCTGCCCTCCCGGCGGCGGACGGCCCGCCCCCGCCCCCGGGCGCGATCGCCGGGCGGGTGCTCAACGTCGGCGCCGGGGTCTACGTCAACAACGCCCGGGTCACCGTCGATGGCACGCGGCTCGAGGCCTTCACCGACGAGTTCGGCGCCTTCACCCTCGCGGGCGTGCCCGCGGGGGCCGCGACCCTGCGCGTGACCTACACCGGTTTCGCCGCGGAGACCCTCGTGGTCCGCGTCGAGGCTGGCCGGCAGGCCGAGGCCGAGGTGCGCCTGCGGGGCGGCCAAGGCGGTGACACGGTGCTGCTCGACGCTTTCACCGTGGCCGCGAAGCGCGACATGGCCGCGTCCGACGTCGCCGTGAACGAGCAGCGTTTCGCTCCGGCGATCAAGAACGTGGTCTCCACCGACTCGTTCGCGGACATCGCCGACGGCAACGTGGGCGAGTTCGCGAAGTACCTGCCGGGCGTCACCCTCAACCGCAGCGGCAGCGACGGGCTCACGCTCTCCATCGGAGGCGTGCCCCCCGGCGGGACGCCCGTCACCCTCGACGGGAACGGCATCGCCAGCGCCAACGGTTCCAACGCGAACCGGCAGGTGGAGTTCGAGAACATCGCGGTGAGCAGTC
Source organism: Opitutaceae bacterium (assembly GCA_005786775.1). Classification (GTDB taxonomy): domain Bacteria; phylum Verrucomicrobiota; class Verrucomicrobiia; order Opitutales; family Opitutaceae; genus ER46. The sequence goes on along the minus strand of SYDD01000396.1, from coordinate 21,833 downwards.
TGGCCCGTGTCGAGGTCTCGCGGTCGCCGACCCCGGACGCCCCGGCCAACGCGATCGGCGGCTCGGTGAACCTGATCAGCCGCAGCAGCTTCGAGCGGTCGCGGCCCTCCTATATGATCAAGTCGCACCTCTCGTTCCGCGGCGACGACTTCAGCCTCCGCCAAGAGCCCGGCCCGTTCCAGCACAAGGAGTACATCTTCCTGCCGAACCTTGAGCTCAGCGCGGTTGTCCCCCTCAGCCGCGACTTCGGCTTCACCGCCTCCGGCTTGGCGTCGCGCACCTACAACAACGGCCCCGGGATCGTGCAGAACTGGGTGCCGACCGGCATCGCGCAGTCGGCGAACTTCCCTGCCACCACCCCGGACCAGCCCTACCTCGCCCGCTACCGCCTGCAGGAACGGCCCAAGCTCACCGCGCGGAACACCCTGAGCCTCTCCGCCGACTGGCGCGTCCGCCCGGGCGGTGTGCTCACGGTCGGGTTCCAGTACGCCTACTTCAGCGCCGAGTTCTGGGTCCGCCAGCTCAGCTTCGAACCCGGCCGCGTCGAGTCCTTCGGCCCCGGTTTTACCCAGGGTGCTCCCGGCGCCGGCTTCGTGCAGATCCTGACCGACGCCCGCGAGAAGAACAACACGTCGTGGGCGCCCAGCTTCCGCTACAAGCACGACGGCCCGGTCTGGCGCTGGCAGGTGGGGGGCGCCTATTCCGCCGCCTCGAACAATACCTCGAACGAGGGCTATTTCCTCGGGAACAACGCCTTCCTCCGCAATGTGACGGTGCGGTTCGAGGGCCTCACGGTCGACCACCCCACGGGGATCTCCGTGCGGGACGCGGCCGGCCGCCCGGTCGACCCGTACCAGCTCGCCAATTACCGGCTCGAGTCCGTCTCCGGCAACAACTTCACCAGCGCGGCCATCGTGCGCACCCTCAACGCGCACGCGCGGCGCGACTTCCAGCTTGGCCTGCCCGTCACCGCCAAGGCGGGCGTGGACCTGCGCTCCGAGCACCGCGACCTCCGCCGGCCCAGCTACAGCTACGGGTTCGTGGGCGCCGACCGGGTCGCCCGGTCCGCGGACGACAGCGCCGCGCAGTGGTTCGACCCGAGCTACTCCCAGCGCGACCTGATCTTCGGGCCGCGGATGCAGTGGTTCGACCTCGACCAGATTGGGGACACCTACCGCCGGAACCCCGAGTACTTCACGAACACCGAGGCCGAGGCCGTCTCCGCCTTCCGCGCCGCCGTGACGTCCTCCCAGGTGATCACCGAGACGATCCTCGCCCCTTACCTGCGGCTCGACACGGCGCTGCTCGACGGACGGCTGCAGCTCACCGGGGGCGTGCGTTACGAGCGGACCGACGACGACGGCACGGGTCCGCTGATTGACCCCACCCGGATCTACCAGCGGAACGCCGCGGGCCAGATTGTCCGCGATGCCGCTGGCCGCCCGGTGGTCAGCGCCCCGCTCTCCGGCCTCGCGGGCAGCCGCCTCGCCTACCTGGAGCGCGGCGCCCGCGCCACGAAGTCGTACGACGACTTCTTCCCGTCGTTCAACGCCACCCTGCAGCTGCGGCCCGACCTGCTGGCCCGGGTCTCGTACGGCCGCGCGTTCAACCGGCCGGACTTCGGCAACATCCTGCCGTCGATGAACCTCCCCGACACGGAGTCCACGAGCCGTACCATCACGGCGTCCAACCCCTCCCTCAAACCGTGGTACGCCGACAGCTACGGGGTCTCGCTGGAGTACTATTTCCGCGAGCCCGGCACCGGCGTCGCGTCCGTGCGCGGCTACCGCCGCGATGTGCGCGACTTCTGGGGCACCTCCCTGCTGCCGGCTTCCGACGAGATCCTTGCCCCCTACGGCGTGGATCCGCGGGTCTACGGCGAGGCGCTCGGCTACTTTGTCAGCACGACGCGCAACGTGGGCACCGCCCGGGTCTCGGGTCTGGAACTCGATTACCGCCAGAACCTCGCCTTCCTCCCGCCGTGGGCCCGCGGGCTGACGGTCTTCGGCAACCTCACGCTGCAGCGCGCGGAGGGGACGCAAAGGGCGAGCTTCACCGGCTTCGTGCGCCGCACCTACAACTGGGGCGTGAGCTACAGCCGGGAGCGGCTCTCGCTGCGCGTCGCGGTGAACCACCGCGGCCGGATCGAACAGGGCCGGGTCACTCTCGCGGGCGCCGAGCCGGGCACCGTGACCTACCTCCAGGCCCGGGCGATCGCGGACGTCGCCGCCGAGTACCGGCTTACCCGCCGCTACGCGGTCTATGTCACCGGACGCAATGTGAACGCGGCCAACGAGGACACCGTGGTGCTCGGGCCTTCGACCCCCGCCGACCGCAGCGTGCAGGGCCGCATCAACTACGGCGCCACCTGGTATGTGGGTTTCAAGGCCACGTACTGACCCCCGCGTCCGCGCGGGCCGGGATCGCGGGGAGGCCTCCCGGTGAGGCACCACGACTGGTGGCGGAGCTTGTCCGCCTGCGCCCGCGCGTTGTCGCCGGGCGACCGGGGTCGGGTCCCGCGTGCCGGTCCTCCGCTTCGCCGCGGGCCGCTGACCAGTCGACCATCATTTCCAATGCTGCTGCAAAAAACCGGTTCACTCCTTCTGGTCCTCGCGCTCACGTCCGGTGCGGTCGTGCGTGGCGCGCATCATCTGCTGGTCGAAGCCGAGAGCTTTCAGTCGGCCGGAGGCTGGTCGCTCGACACGCAGTTCATTGAAATCATGGGGTCGCCGTACCTGCTCGCCCACGGGCTTGGCCGGCCGGTCAAGGATGCCACGACCAAGGTGACGTTTCCGTCCGCCGGCACCTACCGCGTCTGGGTGCGAACCAAGGACTGGGTAGCCCGTTGGGGCGCGCGCGGCACGCCCGGAAGGTTTCAACTGCTGCTGGATGGCCAGCCTTTGCCCGAGGTGTTCGGCACCCGGGGCACGGATTGGTTCTGGCACGACGGCGGCACCGTTCGCATCGCCCAGCGCGAAGTTGGCCTCGCCCTGCGGGACCTCACGGGTTTCGACGGCCGTTGCGATGCCGTTTACTTCACGACCGATCTCCAGACCCCGCCGCCGAACGATTCCGCACCGCTCACCGCGTGGCGCCAATCGGCCCTCGGTCTCCCCGATCAACCGGAAGACATGGGCGAGTTCGATCTTGTCGTCGTGGGCGGCGGCTACGGCGGGATCGGCAGCGCCATCTCGGCCGCGCGGATGGGTCTGAGGGTTGCGCTGATTCAGAATCGGCCCGTGCTCGGCGGCAACGGCAGCTCCGAGGTCCGAGTCTGGTCGCAGGGCTTGATCCGCCGGGGCAAGTTTCCGCACATCGGGGAGATGGTCGAGGAGTTCGCCGACCGCGCCCGCAACTCGCCCGGGTTGGCGGAGGAGTTCGGCGACGCCGCGAAGGAGGCCCTCGTGCGCAGGGAAAGGAACATCTCCCTCTTCTTGAACGAGCACGTCCATTCCGCCCAGATGAGGGAGGGGCGCATCGTTTCGGTGGTCTCGCTCAACACCGCTTCAAGCCGGGAGCGGAGGTTCCGGGGCAAGTTCTTCAGCGATTGCACCGGGCACGGCAACCTCGCGCACCTGGCCGGGGCGAAATACGAGATCGAGTTCAAGGATCTGCTTGGCACGAGCAACATGTGGATTTGGGACAATGCGCCCGGCCCCCAGCCGTTCCCCGAGACCCCGTGGGCGCTCGATCTCACGATGGACGACTTCCCTTATCCGAAACCGGGCAAAGGGACCGGGCTGGGCCTGAACAGCGGAAAGTGGGGCAAGGGTGAATGGTTTTGGGAAAGCGGCTTCAACAAGCATCCCATCGAGGACCTTGAGCTGATCCGTGACTGGAATTTCCGTGCGGTCTACGGCGCGTTCAACGCAATGAAGAACCGCGAAGGCAAGGCCGAGCACGCCAACGCCCGGCTGGAGTGGCTCGCCTACATTGGCGGCACCCGCGAGTCCCGCCGCATCGTCGGCGACGTGATGCTGACCCACGAGGACATCCTGTCGAAGCGGGAGTTTCCCGATGGCTGTGTGCCCAGCACCTGGAGCATCGACCTGCATTTCCCGAAGAAGGAGTACGCGGTGAAGTTTCCGGACAACCCCTTCATCTCCGTGGCCGAACACGACCGCCGGATCGACCGAAAATTCGGCTACCCAATCCCGTACCGATGCCTCTACTCGGCCAACGTGGAGAATCTCTTCATGGCGGGTCGAAACATCAGCGTGACCGACCAGGCCCTCGGCACCATCCGCGTGATGAAGACCATCGGGATGATGGGCGAGGTCGTCGGCAAAGCCGCCGCGATCGCCGTGCGCCGCGGCTGCACGCCGCGTGACGTCTACCTGCTCCATTGGCCGGAAATGGAGCGCCTGCTGCATTTGCCCGGTCGCGCCAGGCTGACCTCCGACGGCAACTTTGATGTCTCCGGTCCAGCTCCGGCGCCCGTGGATGACTCCGGCGGCCGGGGGCTTCCCCTCGCGTCGCTGCGCGGCGTGGTCCTGGACAACACCGCCGCCCGGCTCACCGGCACTTGGACCTCCGGCCGCAGCCTCGGATTTGTCGGACCGGACTACGTTTCAGGTCGAGGCGCCGGCAATCGCGCGGTGTTTGAATTCACGGTGCCGCAAACCGGCCGCTACGAAGTCCGCTTCGCGTCGGACGCGCACGAAAATCGGGCGACCAACACGCCCGTCGTGATCCTGCACGCCGACGGCAGTGACACCGTCACCGTGAACCAGCGGGCTGAGCCGCCCATCGATCACCTGTGGTTCCGCCTGGGCGCCTTTCGCTTCGAGGCGGGGAAACGCTATTCCGCCACCGTCGATGCGGCGAAAGCCGACGGCGTCGTGCATCTCGATGCCGTGCAGCTGCTGCCTCTTCCCTAACGACTACCCCGCGATATCTTTGCAAATGAACCGCCGCCGCTTCCTCCTCCGTTCCGCCGCCGCCCTCGCCGTGCCCGTCGTGGCGCCCCGGCTCCTCCGCGCCGCCGCCCCCGCCCGGCCCCCGCGCCTCCTCCTCCGCTCCTCCTGGCAGAGCGTCAACATCGGCGACATCGGCCATACGCCCGGCGCCCTCTCCCTCCTGTACAAGCACTTCCCGGAGGTCGAGATCACCCTCTGGGCCGGCAGCCTCGGCCACGGCTCCCGCGAGATGCTCACCCGCGGTTACCCGCAGCTCAAGATCCTCGAGGGCTCCCTCGGGCCCGACAATCTCCCCCGCTCCCCTGAGCTCGCCCGCGCCTGGGCCGAGACCGACCTGTACCTGAGCGGCTCCGGCTCCGGTTTCCCCGCCAGCGCCCACGCCGTCGCCTTCCGCAAGGCCACCGGCAAGCCCGTCGGCGTCTTCGGGGTCAGCACCGATCCCGTCTCCGGCTTCGGCGCCGGCCGGGATCCCGAGGGCGGCACCCTCGCCAACCTGCGCGAGCGCGCCCTCCGGCTGCCGCCCAACCACCTCTCCGCCGACCTCCGCTTCATCATCGATGAGGCCGCCTTCTTCTTCTGCCGCGACACGATTTCCCGCGATTACCTGCGCGCCCAGGGCGTGAAGACCCCCGTCCTGGAATTCGGGCCCGACGCCCAGCTCGGGATGCACCTGCGCGACGACGCCAAGGGCCTCCCGTGGCTCCGGGAGCGCGGCCTCGAGGCCGGGAAGTTCATCTGCGTCATCCCCCGCCTGCGCTACACCCCGTATTACAAGATCCGCAATTCCCCGCGGACCAAGGAGGACGAGCACAAGGACGCGATCAACGACCGCACCACCGAGCGTGACCACACCAAGCTCCGAGAGATGATCGTCTCCTACGTCCGGTCCACCGGCGGCAAGGTGATGGTCTGCGCCGAGATGACCTACCAGGTCGAGATGGGCCGGGACGTCCTCGTCAACCCGCTCCCCGAGGACGTGAAGCGCAACGTGGTCTGGCGGGACACCTATTGGCTGCCCGACGAAGCCGCCGCGATCTACGCGCAGGCGCTCGCGGTGGTCAGTGTGGAGTGCCACTCGCCCCTCATCGCCCTGCACCAGGGCACGCCCACGTTCTACGTTCGCCAGCCGACCGACACCTGCAAGGGGCAGATGTACCGGGACCTGGGCGCCGGGGACTGGTTTTTCGAGGTGGACGAGACCGATGGCGCGCAGCTCTGGTCCCGGCTCAGCGCGATCCACCGCGACCCGGCCGCGGCCCGCACGCAGGCGCGCGCCATCCGGGCGAACGCGGAGGCGCGGCAGGCCCGGATGGTAGCCGTGGTCCGCGAGACCATTGCCGCCACGCGCCGGGGCTGAGCCGGGCGCCCGGGGGTAACCCGGCTGGCCACTATTGTCTCGCGGGCCCGCGGCGGGCGGGCCAATCCTCAGGCATCCCTTAGCCCGGAGCGGTGCCGCCCGGGCGCGTTTCAACCCCCCCCTCGGTAACCCCTGATGACTGCGAAACTCACCGCCCCCTGGGCGGCGGCCCTCTGTGCCTTGGCCGCTGCCCCCGCCCTCCGCGCCAGCGAGGCCGACATCAAGATCCCCGACCTTTCCCAGGTCGTCTTCCCCGGCCTCGGGGGAGTCAGCGGCCAGGCCCTGATGTATGCCGGCCTCGCCATCTGCGTGCTCGGTGCCCTGTTCGGCCTCGTGCAGTACGAGCAGACCAAGGCGCTGCCGGTGCACGCGGCGATGCGGGACGTCTCCAACACCATCTGGGAGACCTGCAAGACCTACCTCTTCACGCAGGGGCGCTTCCTCAGCGTGCTCTGGGTGCTGATCGCGGCGGCGATGATCTACTATTTCGGGATCCTGTCCCATATGACGGTCGGGCAGGTGGTCGTGATCCTCTTGTCCTCGGTGCTGGGCATCCTCGGGTCCTACGGGGTCGCGTGGTTCGGCATCCGCATCAACACGGTGGCCAATTCCCGCACCGCCTTCTCCGCGCTGCAGGGCAAGGCGCTCGCCACCCTCGGCATCCCCCTCCGCTCCGGGATGAGCGTGGGCCTGCTCCTCGTCTGCGTGGAGCTGTTCTTCATGATCTGCATCCTGATCTTCCTGCCGTCGCAGCTGGTCGGGCCCTGCTTCATCGGCTTCGCCATCGGCGAGTCCCTCGGCGCCGCCGTCCTCCGCATCTGCGGCGGCATCTTCACCCAGATCGCCGACATCGGCTCGGACCTGATGAAGATCGTGTTCAAGCTTCCGGAGGATGACCCGAAGAACCCCGGCGTCATCGCGGACTGCACGGGCGACAACGCCGGTGACAGCGTCGGGCCGACGGCCGACGGGTTCGAGACCTACGGCGTGACCGGAGTGGCGCTGATCGCCTTCCTCGCCCTTGCGCTGGCGGGTAGCCCTGCCGTCTGCGCCGTGCTGATCATTTGGCTGTTTGTGATGCGGGCCCTGATGATCCTCACCTCGCTGCTTTCCTATGGGGGCAACCAGGCGCTCAGCCGGGCTCTATACGCCGAGCGCAAGGACTTCGATTACGAGGCGCCGCTGACCCACCTCGTGTGGATCACCTCCGCGGTCTCGATCGGCGTGACCTTCCTCGCCTCCTACTACCTGCTGCGCGGGCAGGCCGGGATCCACCCGGACCTGTGGTGGGTGCTCTCGATCATCATCAGCTGCGGCACCATCGCGGGCGCGCTCATCCCCGAGTTCACGAAGGTGTTCGTCAGCACCAATTCCCGCCACGTGAAAGAGGTCACCAGCTGTTCCCGCCACGGCGGCGCCTCGCTCAACATCCTGTCCGGCTTCGTCGCGGGTAACTTCTCCGCCTTCTGGATGGGGATGGTGCTGATCGCGCTGATGTGGACCTCGTACCACTTCTCGCAGGAGCCGGCGCTGCTGCAGATCATGCCGGAGAAATTCCTCTTCGCGGCCCCCATCTTCGCCTTCGGCCTCGTGGCGTTCGGCTTCCTCGGGATGGGGCCGGTGACCATCGCGGTGGACAGCTACGGGCCGGTGACGGACAACGCGCAATCCGTGTACGAGCTCTCGCGGATCGAGTCGCGGCCGGGCATATCCGCCGAGATCCAGGATGCCTTCGGGTTCACGCCCGACTTCGAGAACGCCAAGTACCAGCTCGAGAAGGGCGACGGGGCGGGCAACACCTTCAAGGCGACCGCGAAGCCCGTGCTGATCGGCACCGCGGTGGTCGGGGCCACGACGATGGTCTTTGGCATCATCATTTTGCTCGAGAACCTGTTCGGAGGGGTGATCCCGCGCCTCTCGATCGTGCAGCCGGAGATCATCCTCGGTCTGATCATGGGCGGGAGCGTGATCTACTGGTTCACCGGCGCGTCGTGCCAAGCTGTCGTAACCGGCGCTTATCGGGCGGTCGTGTACATCAAGGAGAACATGCGGCTCGATGAGCACACGGCCTCGGACAAGGACAGCAAGGAGGTGGTGCGGATCTGCACCGAGTATGCCCAAAAGGGGATGTGGAACATCTTCATCGTGGTGTTCTGCTTCGCCCTAGCGCTGCCGTTCTTTAACGCGTACTTCTTCATCGGGTACCTGGTGGCGATCGCGTTCTTCGGCCTGTTCCAAGCGATCTTCATGACGAACGCCGGCGGCGCCTGGGACAACGCGAAGAAGATTGTGGAGGTGGAGCTGCGCCAAAAAGGGACGGACCTACACGCGGCGACCGTGGTGGGCGACACCGTGGGGGACCCATTCAAGGATACCTCCTCGGTGGCGATGAACCCGGTGATTAAGTTCACCACGCTCTTCGGTCTGCTGGCCGTCGAGATCGCGGTGACGATGAAAGACCAGGGCGTGAAGAACCTGATTGGTGGCGTGCTGGTCGCGATCGCCCTGTTCTTCGTCTACCGCTCCGTCTACGGCATGCGGATCCCCGACGACGGCCAGCGCTAAGCGGCCGGATCCCCGGGAAAGGATGCGGACTGAACTTCCAACCGCCGGCGGTGCACGGACGTCCGCCGGCGGTGCGCGATTCGAAGGCGCGCGGGCAGCACGCTCGACCCCCGTCGGCGGATATTGGAGCCGCATCAGGGGCGGCGCTTCAGCGCATGGCGCGTGCATCGCGCGCGGGTGCGCGGAGTGAGAATTGGGGAAGGCAGGCGCAGAGCAAAGCCCAGTCCGCTTCCGCGGACGCCTAGTTCAGCAGTGGGCTAAACTGGTCCCCCTCCTACGCGTCCCCGCCCCGCCGTTAGGTCCGCCAGCAATCGTTCCGCCGCTTCGGCCCAGGTCGGCAGGCTCCGGCTCGCCGCCGCGCGGCGTAGTTCCGCGGCACCGGCTGGATCGTCCAAAAACATCCTGAGACCGTCTGTCCACGCGTCTACTTCCCCGGGTGGTAACAGGTGGCAGCCGCCCCCCGCCGCGTGCTCCCGGTGGGCCGGCAGGTCGCTCGCCAGGCAAGGCACGCCCCGCCAAAGGGATTCTAGCACGGGCAGGCCGCAGCCCTCGGCCAGACTCGGGAACAGCGTTGCTGCCGCCCCGTCCAGCAGCGCGCGAAGGGTCGCATCTCCCGGGGCCTCGTGGAAGTGCAGCGCCCCCCGGTTGCGCCGCGCCGCCGCTGCGATCCGGGTCTGCACGGGTGCCCCAAAGTACGGGTTGACCCTTCCCGCGAGGTGCAACTCGAAGCGCCTGCCTTCGACCCAGAGACGCTCCGCCGCTTCTAGGAGGAGAGTCTGTTGCTTGCGCGGCTCTAGAATCCCCACGCACAGCAGCCGCGGTGGATCCGCCGGTGGCTTCGCCGGCGCGCGTGGGGAGCCGTCGAAATCCGCTCCTAGCGGCAGCACCTTGACCGGAGGCCGCCGTTCCACTCCGGCCCAGCGCCAGTATCCCTCCAGTTCATCCTGGCTGGCGGCCGACACCGCCCAGACCGCGTCCAGCTCCGCGAGTCCGCGCAGGTAGCTCGGGTGCCGTGCCACGCTCCGCGGCCATGTGACGTGCGGCAGTCGCAGGGGGATCGCGTCATGGTATACCGCAGCGTATCGGCAGGCGCGCCGAGCCAGCCACGCGGCGAAGCCCGGCCGTTCCTCGGGGGCGAAAACCTCCGGAGTCAACAGCCAGTCGTCCGCGCCGGGTTCGGCTCCGTCCGCGGTGCGGAAACGGCCGGTGCCCGGGTGCCAGCGGACCGGCGTCGCGGCCGGCCCCAGCGCGGCCCGCAGTTGCCGGCTCACCCGCTGCAGGCCGGACGCGTGTCGACCCTCGGCCGCCTTGGTGATGTCGAAGTGGATCATCGCTCCGGAGCCGGGGCGGTGGGCAGCGCGGTCTGGAACCAGTCCCAGAGCAGCGCGGCGTTACGATGGGCGTCGAAGTGCTCCTCCACCCAAGCACGCGCAGCGGTGCGGAGGCGTTCGGCGAAGACGTCGTCGCGCGACAGGCGGTCTAGCCAGCCGACCCAGTCGGCCGGGGCAGTGACCTCCGCGACCAGGCCGGAAACGCCGTGGGTGATGGCTTCGGTGGTGGCGGCGGCGGGGGAGGTGAGCACGAGGACCCCGGCAGCCATCGCTTCGGGGATCACGTTGGGTAGGCCGTCGCGGTCGCCGCTGGCGGCGATCACGCCCGTATGGAGGAGCACGTCGGCCCAGGCCAGCTGGCTCCAGACCTCGTGCTGGGGCAGGTGGCCGGTGAAGGTGACCTCGGCGGCGACCCCCAGCTGGCCGGCCAGGCGTTCGAGCTCCGCGCGGAGCGGACCCTCACCGATGAGCCGGGCGGAAAAGGGTACGCCGGCCGCCTTGAGCGCGGCGTAGATGCGGAGTTGGTGGTCGAGGCCCTTCTTGCCTACGAGGCGGGCGACACAGATCAGACGGAGCGGCGTGCGGAGGGCGCGGAGGGCCTTGCGCGGGGGCAATTGGTCGAGGCCGCGCCGGATGCAGGCAATGCGGGCAGGGTCGAGCCCGCGGGCGAGCAAGGCGCGGCGGCCCATCTCGGTGGAGGTATGGACGAAGGCGGCGGGCTCGAGCTTCTCGCGTAGCCACCAGTCGCCCCCGTGTTCGTAGAGGTCGTAGGCGTGGGCGGCGGCGCTGTAGCGGTGACCGTTGATGCGCCAGAGGATCCAAGCGGCGGTGGCCGGGGCGCCGCCCCATGCGGCGTGGATTAGAGCGGGCGGTTCGCGGCGGAAGGCGCGGGCAAAGAGGCAGGCGAACCCGGCGCCGAGCATGTTTTCCCAGAAGTTCAGCCAGGAAGGGGCGCGCCGGGAGGCGAGGCCACGCAGCAGTTGGGCGAGCACGGCGGGGCGGCGCCAGGCCTCCCGCGGGAGCACCCAGGGCAGCAGCAGCAGGCGCCACTTCGGGAAGCGATACACGGGCACGCCGCGGAAGGTGCCTCCGCCACCCCACAGTGAGTAGAGGCGGAACGGGACCCCGCGCCGATGGAGCGCGATGATCTCACGCTGGAGGAACGTCTCCGTGCCGAGCGGAAAGGTCGTGAAGAGGTAGGCGATGAAGGGCGTCGGCGCGGGCAAGTTCGGGCGAGGCTAGAACGGCCCGCGGCGCGCGGCCAAGCGCATTGCGGCGGCGGCCGACGGGGGCTCAGATGGTCTCGGACGCAGGGGGCGGGAAGGGCTGGCGCCGCAGCTCGGCGTGCGCGACTTCGTTCCCCAAGGCCACCAGCTCGTCGATCACTGTGGTCGGGTCCTCCTCGTAGCGGAGGCGCAGGAAGTTCGCGCGCACCGCCGCGTAGGTGGCCGGTTCCTCGAGCCAGCGGCCCAGCACCCGTGCAAAGTCCCCCGCGTCCTCGACCTTCTCTGAGGCCGCCCCGTTGCGGAAGAATTTCCACGTGAGGCTTTCCTGAGGCATGATTCCCCCGAAGGCGTTAAAGACGATAGGGCAGCGGAAGTGCAGCGCCTTGGCGCAGGTGGTAGTGCCGCCGCGGGTCACGATGACGTCGCTCGCCTGCAGCAGTAGGTGGACGGAGTCCGAGTAACCCTCGAGGTGGCAGCGAAATTCCGGGTGCTCGGTGCGCCAGTGGAGGAGTTCGTGGTGTAGTTCGCGGTTGCGGCCACAGATCAGGATCGCCTGCACGCGCGCGGCGTGGGCAAGCAGGACCGGCAGGAGCGCGAGGTGGTTGCTGGCGCCGTTGGCACCGGTGGCGAGGAAGACCGTGAATCGTTCCGGGTCGAGGCCCAGCCGGCGCCGCAGCGCCGCGCGGCCACCGGCGTCCAGCACCTCGAGGTGCGCCCGCGGCCGCATCAGGGAACCTCGGACGCGCGCCCGCTCCGGAGGGATGCCGCATTTCACTGCGTAGTCGCGCGCGGTCGGCGTGCGCGAGAGGTACAGGTCGACGCTCGGCTCGATCCAGTTGCGTGAATAGCCCCAGCCGCCGGAGAACTCCCCGCAGTAGGTGGCGCAGCGGACTCGGTCCACCCCAAGCACGCGGCGGGCGAGGGGGAAGTACCCCCGGTTGAGGCAGTCGTGGACGCTGAGGATCAGGTGGGGTCGAAACTCCGCGAGTACGCGGCGGTAGTAGGCCGCGCCGAGGCTGACGGAGCGGCGGTTCAGCAGGCTGAGCACCTCGACGGCGGCGTAGAATAGGGTGTGGACCCAGGGCGCGGTGCGCTGGATGGTGTTGTAGAACCAGACGCCCGAGCGGTGGACGACGGAGGAGCGCTCGAGCATGTGTTCGATGCGGACGTCGACGTCGTGCCGGTACAGCTGGAAGCACCATTCGGCGAAGGCCTCGGCGCGGGCATCGTGGCCGCCGCCGGTGCTGGAAGTGAGGACAAGGATCCGCAGGCGCGCCATCGGTCAGCGGAGGTCGAAGTAGGCCGCCTGCAGGCGCCGCCGGAGGGGCAGCGAACCGAGGCGGGCGAGCAGGGGCCCGGCGACCGCCTGGAAGAACCGGCCGGTGCGGAGCGTACCGCTGCGTCCGCGGAGAAGGGCGCGCCGGAGGTCGGCGGCGGCGGCGGCCGGGATGGGGCCCGACCGCATCATCGCCGCGAACGCCCGCCAGACCCGGTCTAGGCGCGGCGAGTCGGCCCCGGGCAGTCGCCGCAGGGAGGTGTCGAAGTCGGTGCGGTAATCCCCGGGGCGCACGTCGAGCACGATCACCCCACTGTCGGCGGTCTCGAGTATCAGGCTCTCGCTGAGGGCGGTGAGGCCGGCCTTGGTCACGTTGTAAGTGGCTTGATAGGGCAGCGGAAATTCGGCGGCGAGCGACGAGATGTTGACGAGGGCGCCGCGCCCGCGCGCGCGCATGCCCGGGAGGGCGGCGTGGGCGAGAGCCGCGGGCAGCACCAGCATCACCTCTAGCTGCTCGCGCCAGACCGCGAAGTCGGCGGCGGTAAACTCCCCGAAGACCCCGAACCCGGCGTTGTTCAGGAGGAGGTCGCAGCCGCCCGCCGCGGCGTCGACCTGGCGAAAGGTCGCGAGGGCCGCCGCCGCATCCCGCAGGTCGAGCGCGACCGGGTGGAAGCGGCCGGGGTATTCGCGGGCGAGGTCGGCGAGGCGCGCGGGATCACGGGAGGTGCCCCAGACGGTGACGCCCTCGGCGAGTAGCATCCGGGCGAATTCCCGGCCGAGGCCGGTCGAGGCCCCGGTGACGAAGGCCGTGCGGTAGAGATCGGCGACGCGGCCCACGGGTCGGCTCAGGCGGCCCGCCGGAAGAGGACGGCGACGTTGGCCCCGCCGAAGCCGCTGCTGTTCTTCAGCACCGTGCGCACCGCCCGCGCCTCGGTCGTCCGGGGGAGGTTCAGGCCGGCGCATTCCGGGTCCACGGTGCCAAGGTGGGCGCAGCCGGGGACAAACCCGTGGCGCAGGGCGAGCGCGCAGAAGCCGCTTTCCATCACCCCGGCGAGGGAAAGACCGTGGCCGGTGAGTGCCTTGGTGCTGCTGACCGCGACTCGGGGCAGGGCCGGGCCGAACACGGCCCGCAGCGCGCGCGCCTCGGAAACGTCGCCGATGAGCGTCGAGGTCGCGTGGGCGTTGACGTACTCCACCTCGGTGGGATCCACCCGGGAAGCCTTGAGTGCAAGCCGCATCGCGGCCGCGGAGCCGAGGCCCTCGGGGTGCGAGATCGCCACGTTGTGCCCGTCTGAGGCCTGGCCCCACCCGAGCACTTCCGCATAGGGGGTAACCCCACGGCGGGCGACCTCATCCTCCGTCTCGAGCACCATCACGGTGGCGCCACCGGTGCCGACGAAGCCGTCGCGCGCCGCGTCAAAGGGCCGCGAGGCTAGTGCCGGGTCCGTCTGCAGGGAAAGCGTGCGCATCCCGGCGAAGGGCAGGATCGCGTCGCGATTGCCGTCCTCGGCCCCGACGATGAACATCCGTTTCTGGCGCCCGAGGACGAGGTCGTCGTGGGCGAAGCCGAGGGCGTGGGCCGAGGAGGCGCAGGCGGAGGAGAACCCACAGGAGGCGCCCTGGATGCGGAAGGCGGCCACGAGGTTGAAATTCAGCGTGCCCACGATCGAGGCGACGATCCCCAAGGGGGAGCAGCGCATCACGCCGACCTTCTGCAGGCGCTCGTGGTGGTAGTGGGTGAGGAGCGGTGATCCGCCCGAGGCCGCGTAGAGGCCGGTCTCCGGATTGGAGATGTCGGGCGGGGTGAGCCGCGCGTCCGCGACCGCCTGCAGCAGCGCGCAGTGGGCGTAGAGCCCGTTTGGGGCCATTGAGCGGAGCAGTTCCCGCTTGATCGAGTAGGCGGCCGGAAAGGTCCAGTCCTCCTGATCGGCCGAGTCCGTGTGGAACCCCTTGATCGTCCCGACCACCTTGCACGGGATGTCCGGGGTCTGGAAGGGCGGGTACAGCTCCAGCCCATGGCGGAGCGAACGGAGGTGGTCGACGACCGTGGCGGCGTCGTTGCCGATGCTGGTGACGAACCCGAGGCCGGTGATGAAGACTCGCGGCATGGGGCCTGGGCGGGTGCCGGCCGGATGGCCCGGCTTTAGGCGTTGACGGCCGCGCGCAGCGGGGCGGCGGCGGGCGCGGGCTCGGGCGCGACCGGGGCGGCGGCCGCGGCGACCGGCGCCGGGGCTTCGACGATGTCGACGAACCCGAAGGTCAGGGTGATTTCCTCGGCGATGACCGCCTTGTCGGAGCCGACGCGGATCGAGCCTTCGAAGGTGGCGAGGGGCATCTTCATCCGCTTCGGCTTCACCGAGAGGGACAGGATGTCACCCGGCTTGCAGAGGCGATGGGCGCGCACGCCCTCGCAGCCGGTGAAGAAGATCGTCTGCGGGCTGATGCGCTTGCCGGGCTCCGCCGGGGCGCCCTCCAGGAGGTACAGCACGGCGAGCTGGCCCAGTGCCTCGAGCATGATCGAGGCGGGCATCACCGGGTTGTCCTTGAAGTGGCCCTGCAGGAAAAACTCCTGGCCGGTGATCTTGTACTTGCCGCTGGCCGAGGTGGAGCTGACCGAGGCCTCGTTGAGGAACAGGAAGGGCGGCTGGATCGGCATCACCGAGCCGATGTGCTCGATGGGGAGGAACTTGGTCGGCTTCGGCAGGGGCAGGCCCCGCACCTTGCAGTCGATGAAGGTCTTGACGTCGCCCACCGTCCGGAGATTGCGCAACTCCTCGTTGTTGATGGACATCTGGAGCACGTCCTCCACGAGGATCACGATCTCCATCATCGTCAGCGAATCGATCCCCAGGTCCTCGATCAGGCGGAGGTCGTCGTCGGCGTCCTTGAGCTTCACCCGCAGGTCCGGCTCGACGAAGCGCTCGATCACCCCGATCACCACCGCCGGAACGTGTTCCGGGTTGGTGGTTTTACGGAACTGGACGGCCGCCTCGAAAGTGGAGGGGGAGCAGCGTTTCAGCGATTCCCGGAGCGTCACCTCATCCTCCGGCGCGAACGGCTTGGGCCCGGGGGCGACCGGCTTGTTCGGCGGCGTTGGCGTGGCGGCTGCGTCTGACATCGTCGGGAGGGTGTATGTCGCGGGGGGCACGAAAGTAAACCCCTTTATTCTCACGGAAGCGTCATCTGATCGCTCGCGTCAGGCGCGTCCGGCGGAAGGACGCTTGCGCCGGGCAACCCGGTCCCGTAGCTCTCCTCGCCGGGGTGGATTTCCGCCCCGGACCCCCCGGCCTCCCTTCCGCGCATGCGCGCCCCGTCTCCTGGCATCCCGCCCATCCGCCTGCTCACCCACGAGTTCTTCCCGCAACGGGGCGGGATCGCCACGTTTGCGGAGGAAATGGCGCGGGCCGCCGCCGGGCTGGGACATTCCGTGGAGGTCTGGGCCCCGGAAGCCGGGGTAAGCAAACCCGACTGGCCCTTTCCGGTGCGGAGCCTTCCGTTGGCCGGAACTCACAATTGGGGGTGCCAGCTGCGCCTCGCCCGCGTGCTCCTGCGCGAGCGACGCGGGCTGCGGCAGTCGACGGTCTACCTCGCCGAGCCGGGACCGATGCTGGTCTGGATGTTGCTGCAATTTGCTGGCGCCCTGCGGCCGCGGCGGCTGGTGCTAACGCTCCACGGTTCCGAGGTACTGCGGTTTGCGCACCATCCAGGGCGGCGGCGGTTGGCGGCGCGGTTGTTCGCGCGGGCGGACCGGATTAGCACTCTTACGGCCTACACGGCCGACCTGGTTCAGCAGCATTTCCCGGGCGCGACGGGCAAAATGGTGCTGACCCCGGGGGCGCTCCGGTCGGATTTTGTGTTGGCGCCGCCGGTGCGACCCCGGGCTAACGTTTGCCCAGTCGTCCTGACGGTGGGGCGCCTGCACCCGCGGAAAGGGCAGTTGCTCACGCTCCAGGCCCTGAGCCGCCTACCCGAGCCGCTGCGGACGGGTTTGGAGTACCGTCTCGTGGGAACGGAGGCAGATCCCGCCTACGCGCGAGCGTTGCGGGCGGAGGCGGCGCGGTCGGGGCTCCGGGTCAGCTTCTTGGGGGATGTACCCGATGCAGAGTTGCCGGCGGTCTATGCGGGGGCGGACGTCTTCGCCCTGACCAGTATCCAGCACGGGCACAGCGTCGAGGGATTCGGCCTCGTTTACCTAGAAGCCTCAGCACAGGGGCTGCCCGTGGTGGCGCACGCGGTGGGGGGGGTGCCGGAGGCGGTGGCAGATGGCCGGACCGGCTTGCTGGTGCCGCCGGATCGGCCGGCGGACCTCACGGAGGCCTTCGTACGGGTGCTGGCGGATGGGGCGTTGCGGCGACGCCTAGGCGCGGAGGGCCAGCGCTGGGCCACGCGTACCTCTTGGGCGGCCTCCGCGGCGGCCCTGTTCGGACCCGGCGCGGGCCCTGCTTTATGATCACTTCGACCACGCAGGTTACCGTTCGCTACGCGGAGACCGATATGATGGGGGTGGTGTACCACGGCAGTTACGTCCCTTGGTTGGAGGTAGGGCGCACGCAGCTTCTGAAGGAGCTTGGCCTGCCGTACCGGCAATTGGAGGAATCGGGTTTCCGGCTCCCGGTGCTGGAGGTCAGCCTAAAGTACCTGCGCCCGGCGCGTTACGATGACCTCGTGACCGTCGTGACCCGGCTGACTGAGCGGCCGCTACTGCGGATCCGCCTCGAGTACGAGGTGCGGCGCGGGGAGGAACTGCTCGCGACGGGGCACAGCGTGCACGCGTTCATCGACCTGCAGGGCCGCCCGGTGCGTCCGCCGGCCACGGTGGTGGCGCTCTTCGCGGACGCCTTCCGTCAGGCCTGAACCGGTCAGGCGTATTCCGCGCGGACCGCGGGGTCGGTCTCTTCCGCGGGCGCGGTTGCGGGGAGGGCGGTGGCGTCGAGCTGACGGACGGCCCAGACGGCGTGGGCCCGGACCAGCGGGGAGGCGTGGGTGCGGGCGAGCCGGAGCAGGCGCGGGAGGAGCGAACGGTCGCCCGAGTTGCCCGCGACCACGCAGGCGTTGCGGAGCAGGCCGATGAGCTTGACGCGTTTCACGGCGGTCCGGCGGAAGGTGGCCGCGAAGGTCTCGGGCGTGAGGTCGAGGAGGTCGGGGAGGGTCAGCCCGGCGAGGTCGTGCCGGGCCGAGAGCAGGACGGCGCGGCCGGCTTGGGCGAAGCGGTTCCACGGGCAGACCTCGAGGCAGGTGTCACAGCCGTAGACGCGGTCGCCGATCCCGGGGCGGAGGTCGCGGGGGATGACACCCTTGTTCTCGATCGTCTGGTAGGAGACGCAGCGCCGGGCGTCGAGGACCCCGGGCGCGGTGAAGGCGGCGGTGGGGCACTGGTCGAGGCAGCGGGTGCACTTGCCGCACCAGGTGCCGACCGTGGGGCGTTTCCCCGAGGGATCCGCGGACGGGTCGGCGGGGAGGGGCACCCGGGTGAGGAGGGCGGCGAGAAACAGCCAGTTGCCGTGGCGGCGCGAGATGAGCATCGCGTTCTTGCCGGTGAAGCCCACGCCGGCGCGGGCCGCCCAGCTGCGTTCGAGCACCGGGCCGGTGTCCACGTAGTACCGGGTGTCCTCGGGGGCCGCCGCGAAGAGTTCCTCGAGGACCCGCGTGGCGGCGGCGAGGGCCGGCCGGAGCGTGTCATGATAATCCTCGTGCAGCGCGTATCGGGCCCAGCGGGGGGCGCCCGTCGGAGGGGCACGGAGGGCATCCGCCCAGTAGTTTACGCCCAGCATCACGACCGAGCGAGCGCCGGGCAGGACGAGCCCGGGATCTAGGCGCTTGGCCGCGGTGCGCTCCAGCCAATGCATCTCCGCGTGATGACCGGCGGCCAGCCAGGCAGGCAGAGGATCGGGGAGCGGCCCCGGGATGCTCGCGAAGCGGGCCTCGTCGAAGCCGAGCGCGAGGAGCCGGCGGCGCAGTTCTTCGGGTCGGGGATCGGGGAGGCTCACGGCGCCCGCCGGGCGAAATCCCGGGCGTCCCGCTGCCAGACGCGCGCGACGTGGGCAGCGATGTCCGCCAGCGGGCGGGAATCCGTGAGGACCATCGTGCCCGCCCCGCGGTAGACGGCCTCGCGGGCGGCGTAGAGGGTGCGGATCCGCTCCTCCGGATTCTCCACCTCGAGAAGCGGGCGGTTCCGCGCCCGGGAGGTGCGCGTGAGGATAGTCTCGAGAGAGGCGTGGAGGCAGACCACGACGCCTCGCGCCTGCAGCAGAGGCAGCATCCCAGGCTGCACCACCAGGCCACCTCCGCAGGCGACGACCGTGCGCGTGGACGGGTGCCCCTGCTCGATGAAGGCCCGCTCCAGCGCCCGGAACGCGGCTTCTCCCCGTTGCGCGAACAGTTCCGGGATCGTCAGCTGCTGCTCCCGCTCGATCTCGTGGTCACTGTCGAGCAGGGCGAAGCCCAGCCGCTGGGCGACCACGCGGCCGACGGTCGTCTTGCCGGTGCCCATGAAGCCGACCAAGTAGAGGTTCACGTCCGCGGGTGACATCAAGCGCTTGAGGAGAGCGGGCGTCTGGCTAGTTTGCCAGACGCGAAACGATGACTTCCTCCCTTTCGGCCCCCGATTACTCCTTGGCGAGCGATAACACCGCGGGCGTCTGCCCGGAGGCTTGGGCGGCACTTGCCGCGGCCAACACTGGGTGGGTGCCGAGTTATGGGGATGATGCGGCGACCACCGAGGCCCGCCGGCTGCTGGCGGAGACCTTTGAACGGGAATGCGAGGTGGCGTTCGTCTTTAACGGGACCGCGGCCAACGCCCTAGTGCTCGCCGCGCTCTGCCAGCGGCACCACGCGGTCGCCTGCCACGCGCTGGCGCACGTCGAGACCGACGAGTGCGGGGCACCCGAGTTCTTCACCGGCGGGGCCAAGCTCCTGACCGTCGCCGGCGATCACGCTAAGGTCACGCCCGCCGCACTGGCGCCGCTCCCTAGCCGTGGCCACGGGATCCACTTCCCGAAACTGCGAGCCCTCTCGCTGACCCAGGCTACCGAACTGGGCACGCTGTACACGCCGGCCGAGCTGGGGGCCTTAGGGGAGTTTGCGCGGATCCACGGGCTGGCGGTGCACCTAGACGGCGCCCGCTTCGCCAACGCCGCCGCGACCGGCCGGGAACGAGGTTGGTCGCCCGCGGACCTTTCGTGGCGCGCCGGGGTGGATGTGCTCTGCCTCGGCGGTACCAAGAACGGCCTGCTCTCGACCGAGGCGGTAGTGTTCTTCAATCGGGATCTCGCCTGCGAGTTCGCCTACCGGGTGAAGCAGTCGGGCCAGCTAGCCTCCAAGCAGCGCTTCGCTTCCGCCCAGTGGGTTGCCGTCCTCCGCGACGGCGCCTGGCTGCGGCACGCCGCGCATGCCAACCGCCTTGCCCGCCGCCTCGCCGCCGGGTTTCAGGCCCTCGGTGCCCGCCTGATTGCCCCGGTCGAGGCCAACGGCGTGTTCGTGGAACTGAGCCCTGGGCTGGTCGCGGGCCTAGAGGCCCGCGGGTGGCGTTTTTACCGCTTCGTCGGGGAGCATGGTTACCGCCTCATGTGCTCGTGGGCTACCCGCGAGGAAACGATCGATGCTCTACTCGCCGATGCCCGGGCCCTTGGACCCGCGGCGACGCCGGTGGCCGCGCGCGCCGGGTGAAACCTTGCCGCGTCGTTGCTGTCGCAGGAAGCTGCCCCTCATGAAACTGCTGCCGCTGCTCCTCGTCCTCAGCCTCGCCGTCTCGGCCGCCTCCGGTCAGGTCTACCGCCCCGACGGCAGCCGCCGCGACCACCCCTCGCCCGGACTCGCGCGCGCCGATCGGGCGACGGCCCGGGTGCCCGCGCCGTTCTACGGCTACCGCATCCCTCCGCCGGCTCCGCGTTTCCACTGGGGTCACCCGCGCGATTACGGTGCGAACCGGCGTTTTGCGTACTACCCCGTCTGTGGGGCCGATTTCGGGGTCCGGTTTCCTGCCCCCGGGGTGATCTACTCCGCTCCGGTGGCCGCCCCCGCGGGCCCGGCGGCGACCGGCTTCTGGCTGGGCGCCCTAGCCGGCGGCATCCTCGGCCACAACCGAGGCGATCTTGGCCACAGCGCCTGGCGTGGCGCCGCGCTGGGCGCCGGGGCCGGCCTGCTCATTGGTTCGGTCGTGGAGGCCAGTCGGACCACGCGCGAATCGTACCGGGAGATCCCGCCGCCGGCCCCGCCCGTAATCTTGGTCCCGGCGCCGGACCGCGTGCCGGTGCGGGTGGTGCGGCCCCTCGGGGAGAGGTCGCCCTTCGCCGAGGCCAACGCTCTCTTTGGGCGCTGAACACCCTCTTCACTTCCCGTCGCGTGCCACGTCCTCTCTTTCCGTCCTTTATGCCGCTTTCCTTTCGCTCCGGTCCGCCACTCCTGCTCGCCGCCGCCCTGCTCGGCGGGTGCGCCACCGCTGAGGGGGTACGCAACCCCTCCGGCGTCCCCGTCACGGAAATACGTCCCGACGAACGTGGGTTCGTGGCGGGTACCGGCATCGAGGCGCAGGACATGGTCGCGGTTACCGACCGTATGGCACGTAGCATCCTCGGTATCCCGCAGATCGCGCGGGCCGCGACTCCCCCGAGCGTCGTCCTCGAGCCCGTGGTCAACAACACTCGCTTCCCCGTCAATAAGGACATCTTCCTCACGCGCCTGCGGACGCAGCTCAACAGCAAGGCCGCGGGCCGCGTCAGCTTCCTCGACCGCGACCTGATGAAGACCCTCCAGCGCGAGCGGGAGCTCAAGCGCTCGGGTCAGGTCACGGCGAGCGCCGACCCGAACGTAGTCGAGTTTGGCGGAGCGGATTATTTTCTGACCGGGAAACTCGACGGGATGAGCACCCGCACCGCGGCGGGCACCAGCGACTATGTCCTGTACAGTTTCCGCCTCACCGACGCGCGCACCAGCCGAATCGTCTGGGAGGACTCCGCGGAGATCAAGAAGCAGGGGCTCGAGGATGCGGCTTACCGCTAGGCTCCGCGCCGCCTGTCGCGTCGCCGGCCCTGGCTTGCCCCTGCTCATGCTGCTGCTCGCGGCCGGGTTGACCAGCTGCGCGACGGCGCCCGACGAACCCCGCGCCGCCGGGCGCGGCGAGCCGGCGGGGGCGGAGCGCGACCGGGTGCTCCACGCCTGCCG
>SYDD01000395.1 GCA_005786775.1 Opitutaceae bacterium | reverse complement strand
GGGACGGAGAAGGTGCCGCCCCCGGACGCGATGTTCGTCACGTGGACCCTGGCCCCGGATTCGCCATTCTATTGCGTGGAGCCTTGGATGGGCCCGCCGAATGCCCCGAGCCACCGGGCCGGGCTCCAGCTGGTGCCCAAGGGGGAAACACGTAAATTCGCGGTCAGCGTCACTCTCCGCTAGACGAACGGACCCGTTCGGGATTTCCTGACGCTCCGATGTCCGCCCTGACCCTCCTCGATCCCGCCCACCTTCCGCTGGGCTTCATCGACGGTTTGGGCGGCATGGAGATGCTGCTGGTGTTCGCCGTGGCCCTGCTCCTCTTCGGCGGGGACAAGCTGCCCGAATTTGCCCGCGGGATTGGCAAGGTAATGCGAGAGGTCAAGAAGGCCGCCTCGGGCGTCGAGGATGAGTTCCGCCGCGCGATGGACGAGGACGAGCGCAAACGGCTGCAGGCCGCCGCAACGACCCCAGGCGCACTGGAAAGCGGAGCCGCCGCCCCCTCTACTCCGGTTCCGTCCGGCGACGCCTATCCTGATTACGCGGCCCACACCGCCGCGGGAGCCCCGCCCACGGAGGGCGCAACGAGTACCTCCGTGAGCACCGAAGCCCCCGTTCCGAGCACCGAGGGCGGGCCGACTGCCACAACGGAGCCGTCCAAGCCGGCGGCAAAGCCCGCGCCGGCGAGCGAGGACTACCCCTGAGCCGGTTTCGGCAGGGCCCAGCTCTCCGGTCCCTTGCCATGACGCGGTACGCCGCCCTGCTGGTTTGCATCCTTCACTGCGTCGCGTGGGGCGCGGAGGCCCGCGGGCCGGTGCTGCTGATTTCGCTGGATGGTTTCCGTTGGGACTATTTGGAAAAGCATCCCGAACGGACCCCTAACCTGCGCGCGCTGCGGCGGGACGGCGTCGCCGCCCAAGGGCTGATCCCCGTCTTCCCGACGAACACGTTTCCCAATCACTATACCCTGGTGACCGGCCGCTACCCGGCGCGGCACGGGATAGTGAACAACGAGTTTTTCGATCCTACCAATGGGCGTTTTTTCCGCTATACCCATCCGTCCTCGAACCGGGACCCGCGGTGGTGGGGAGCGGAGCCCATCTGGATCACGGCCGTGCGGCAGGGCGTGCCCGCGGCGACCGCGCTGTGGGTGGGTTCGGAAGCGGAGATCGGCGGGCGGCGACCCACCTATTGGAAGCCCTTCGATTACCGGATCCCCTTCGCGCAGCGCGTGGACGAGGTTGTCGGCTGGCTCGGCCGGCCCACGGGGGAGCGGCCCGCCCTCGTCGCCTTTTACCTCGAAGAGACCAATGGGGCGGGCCACCGGTTCGGACCAGATTCGCCGGAGCTGGCCGCGGCGGTGGAGCTGCTGGACGGCCACGTGGGGACCGTGCTCGCCCGTGTGCGGGCGCTCGGTCGCGAGCCGGACGTAGTGATTGTATCCGACCACGGAATGAGCGCGACCCATCTCGATCGCACCCTCGCGTTGGAGGACTATCTGGACCTGGCGACCGTACACGTGGACAGCGATGGCAGCGTAGTAACCCTGCGTCCGCGGGAAGGGGCGGACGCGGCGGCAATCCTGCGCCAGTTGCAGCGGGTGCCGTACGCGCGGGCCTACCGGGCGGAGGAGTTGCCGGCACGATTCCAATTGCGGGACAACCCGCGGATCGCGCCGCTGTGGCTCCTACCGGAGCCGGGCTGGCACGTCGCCACCCGGGCCAACGTGGCGAGCCTGCGGAAGAAGTATGTCGAGAAAGGCTTTCTCGCCGGGGACCACGGGTACGACCCGCAGCATCCGGAAATGCACGGGATTTTTATCGCCCACGGCCCTTCGCTCCGCCGCGGGGTGACCGTGCCGCGCACGGAGAACGTCCACGTGTACGCCCTGCTTTGCGCCCTGCTGGGGGTAACTCCGGCGCAGAACGATGGCGATGACCGGCTGGTGCGAGGGGCGCTGGCGCGGTAGGCGGGAGCAGCGGGGGTTACCGCGCGAAATGCGGTCCGTTCCTCTGCCTCCCGCCGTCGTCCGCACCCCGCGCCCTTCGCGCCTTTTGAGGCCACTACCTCCCGCTTCCGCCCGGCCAAAGAAAAAGGGCCCGGATTGCTCCGGGCCCTTGTTACACCTGTCGACTACGCCGCGCTCAGGATCCGCCGTGCGGCGACCCGAAGGTGAACCCGTAATCGAGCGCCGCGATTGCCAGCAGCGCGAGGACGCTGCCGTAGGCGAGCACTTGTTCCGTTCTCACCGGGGTGGCGTCAGAAAGCAGCAGGGCGGTAACGGCCAGCAGGCCGGAGGGGACCGCGATCAGGATCAGTTTCTTGTTCATATTTGGTTCTTTCTGCCGAACCCACTGGGCTCGGTTCGAACACTATACTACGGATTAAGGATAAGTTGAAATCGATCCTTACTATCCTATCTATTTTATTTGCTTATGGAACTTCCCCAATTGCGCTCGTTTCTAGCCGTCGTCGAGACCGAGAGTTTTACTCGGGCGGCGGCGCAGGTGAGCATCTCTCAGCCCGCTCTTAGTCAGCAGATTATGAATCTGGAGAGGGTCCTCGGCCATCGCCTGCTCCACCGCTTGGGTAAGCGGACGGTGCCAACCGAAGCAGGGAAAGTACTTTTGGAACGGGCCCGGCGGATTCTGCGCGAGGTTGAGGACGCCGGACGCGAATTAGGCGATCAGGCCGGGCTGGAACGACGGATTACGGTGGGCGCCGTGCAAACCGTGATGCCCTTTCTACTCACCGGATTGATTACGGACTGCCGACGGACCCATCCCCACCTGCACATCGACGCGCGCGAGGACTTCCGGGCAGATTTGGTGACGGCCGTGGTGGAGGGGGAACTGGACCTGGCAGTAGTGCCGAATCCGGTGCGCGAGCCGCGGGTGGCGACGGAGCTGCTGCTGCGGGAGCCGCTGCTCTTGGTGGTGGGGCGAGGGCATCCTTTCGCGGCGCGGACGGAGATCGAGGTCCGCGATCTAGCGGCGGAGACCTTCGTATCGCTGGGCGATGCGAGCTCCCTGGCGACGCAGATTCGGGCTTTCTTTGGGGACCAACACCTGCAGCCGCGCTTTGGCTACCGTTGCGCGCAGGTGGCTACGCTGAAGCGCTGGGTAGCCGCGGGAATGGGCATCTCCCTCCTCCCTCGCCTCGCGCGGCAGCCGGAGGACGGCGACCAATTGGTGTACCTACGGCTGGCGGGCAACGACCTTCAGCGCGAATTGGTGGTGATCCGCCACGTGCAACGCTACCGCAGCCGCGGGGCGGAGCAGTTCCTCGAAGCCCTGCGGCGGCACGTCGCCGATTACCAGGCCGGACTCACGGCAGCGAACCCGGCCTGATCCCAGCGGTCCACCGCCGTCTTTAAAACCGCTCGTCTAGCGCCGCCTTCTGGTGCTGGTGCAAGGCGAGACGCAGGCGCTCACGGTTCGCTTCCTCGGTCCAGCCCAGCTTATCGTAAAGGGCGGCGCGTTGCTCGCGCAGCTTGCGGTCGCCCGGGAGATCCTTCAGCCGCGCGTTCAGCGCCTCCAGGGCCAGTCCGAGGTGCCCAGCCTCCTCGTGTAGCACCGCCTCGAGGGCACGGGTCTGCCGGTCGCCCGTTTCCGGGTCCCAGCGGCGGGCCTCCGCCAATGCCCGCCATGCCTCGTCCCAACGGCCCAAGGCGCGGAACACATCCGCCCGCAGCCGCTCCGCGCGGGCGAGAATCTCGCGGTGGGCGGTCAGGCGCTTCTTCTCGCGCTCGAGTTTAGAACGCGCCGCCCCCTCCAGTTCAGCCGTCGCGGGCGGGGCACCGAGGTGCCGTGACACCGCGTCTGGATCCGCGCGTCGCACCACCTCATCGAGGAGAGCCAGCACCGCTGCGCCCGGAGCTTCCGCTGGAGCGGCCGGAGCTTCGCCGCCGGCGGGCGCCTCGGCCTTGGGGCGGGCCTTGCCCCAGAACTCACTCGCCCACCCTGCGGCCTGCGCCGCGTCGAGGGCTTCCTCCCAGACGGGCGTCGGATCCTCGGGCCGCTCGGTCCGGAGGGCCGCCAGCAGCTCTCCCCGCTGGCGTTGGACCTCCACCCCCTTGGTCGCCCGCTGGTCCCGCACAAAAGCCAGCCGGGCCTCAAACAGCGTGTCGGCCAGCTTTTCCGCCTCGGTCCGGGCATCGGGCACCGGCTTCGGCTTGGCCTTTTGGTTGGTGACCTTAGCCGGGGACAGACCCGGAATATAGACCAGTTCGCGGCGCCCCAGTTCACGGTTCTCCAAGTCGCGGAACACCACCGCGCCCGCAATATGCGCCGGGCGCGGCTCGTGCTTCGCGAGATCGTCCGCCGCCTTGTCCTGCAGATAAATGGTCTCCTCACGACCCGCCTCGAGGCGAAGCTCGGTGGCGTCCTTGCCATTCAGGCGCTCGCGGAGATTCGCACGCACCGGCAGCGCCCGGGTGGTTTTAAGCGCTTCCGCCAGGCGCAGGGGCGTGTGCGTGAGGGAGCGGAGCAATTCCACCTCCGGCGCCGTGAAGTCGCGCACCGCGGTGACCTTGCCCTTCGGCAACCGCACCGCCGGGCGCCCGGGGGCGGAACTACCGCTGCCAAGGCCGTCGAAAAGCACCTCCCCAGACTCCGCCTGGAGCGTCACCCGACCGCCTCCAACCGCGTCGCCCAGATCGTGATCCTCCGCCGGTAGCACGTAGACCGAGAGCGGTTCCTTCAGATCGAGGACGAAGCGTTGCCGCAGGAACGAGGGGCGGACCGGACCGGGGGTCAGCGGCGAGGCGGGATGCTCCGCGCGCTCGTCCATCTTCCGCAGCTCGGTCGTTTCCGGCAGGAACACGTGCACCGCCCGCTCCAGCTTGGCTTCCACCTTCACCTCGCGGTCGGCGAACGGGAGCAAGTCGAGGCCGGCCCACGTCACGCCCGCGGGCAACACCAGGGGATCCGTCTCGAGGCCGAGGCCGAGCCATTCGAGACGCACCTCGAGAGCCGCCGCACCCACGGAACTGAACAATAGGGTCGTCGCGACCTCGACCACCACCCCCGGTTTCACGCGCAGGTCGAAAGTCTTCTCCGCG
>SYDD01000064.1 GCA_005786775.1 Opitutaceae bacterium | reverse complement strand
CGCTCCCGCGCGGTGCTCGAGCTGAACGTCACCGCACTTACGCTGCTCACCCATGCCCTGCTCCCGCGCCTCACCCGACCCGCCGGGATCCTCCAAGTGTCCTCGCTTGGCGCGAGCCTGCCCGTGCCCGAGTTGGCGGTTTACGCGGCCTCGAAGGCCTACGTCAGCAGCTTCTCCGAGGCCCTTGCGGTCGAGCTGGCGCCGCGCGGGGTGACCGTCACCTGCCTCTGCCCCGGTCCGACGCCAACGGGCTTCAGCGGGGCAGCGCGGCGGGCGGGCGGGCCGGACACGGATCGGCGCGGCACCGGTCCCCTGCGGATGCCCCCGGATGCGGTGGTGACGGCTGGGCTCGCGGCCCTCGCCGCGGGCCGGCCAAGCGTCCACCCGGGGCGTACCGTGGCCTTCGCCGCTTGGCTGTTCCGCATGCTACCCCGGCCGCTGCTGTGGGCGCTGCTGCGGCGCCGGGCCGCGCGCGAGACTCCTGCCTAGACGAACAGCCCGTCGCGCATCGGGCGGGTGACATCGCAGCGCTGAGCGATCTCAGGATTGTGCGTGACCAGGACGACGGCCTGCCCGTTGTCCTTCGCGAGGCGCGTAAGGAGATCGAAAACCAGGTTGGAATTACGGACGTCGAGGTTTCCGGTGGGTTCGTCCGCGAGCAGAATGGCGGGCTGATTCGCGAGCGCGCGGGCGATGGCGACTCGTTGCTGCTCGCCGCCGGAAAGCTGCGTGCCGAGCCGGTGCGTCTTCGCGCCGAGGCCGACCGAATCGAGCAGCGCGTGGGCACGCTCGCGCATCGCCGCGGGCGAAAGTCGACCCAACTTACGCATCGGCATCATCACGTTCTCAAGGGCGGTAAACTCCAGCATCAGGAAGTGGAACTGGAACACGAAGCCGATGTGCTCGCCCCGCGCGGCCGTGCGGGCCGCGTCGTCGTGATTCGACATCCGGCGGCCATTGATCTCGATCTCGCCCTCGTCTGGCCGGTCCAGCAGCCCGAGCAGGTAGAGCAGCGTGCTCTTGCCGCAGCCTGACGGACCGACGATCGCGTACACCTGCCCGCGCTCCGCCTCAAAGGAGACTCCCTTGAGTACGTGAACCCGCCCCTCTCCCTGCCCGAGGTGCCGGTGGAGGCCACGACAGCGGAGGGCCCAAGCGGGGCCGGCAGCGGGGGCGGGCGACGGCGGGTTCACTGGGCGGTGCCGCGGACGATGTCCCCCGGCTCGAGCCGCGCGGCACGGCGGGCCGGGATGAGGCTGGCGACCATCACCATCACCACCGCGGTGAGCACGGCGCCCGCGTAGTGGGAAACATCCCAAGTGACGATGAAGCGGTCGGTCTTAAAGATGCCGTTGATGGGCAACGGAACCTGGGAAACCAGCCAAGTGACCATCGCGCCGAGGAGCGCGCCGGCGACCGCGCCCACAGCGAGCACAATCCCGGCCTGCCAGAGGAAGATCCGCGTGACGTCGCGCCGTTCGTAACCCATCGAGCGGAGAATCGCGATGTCTTTGGTCTTCTCGAGGACGATCATTGCGAGCGTGTTAAACATCGCGAGGCTGGCGATGAGCGTAAACACCGAGACCGTGATCATCGTTGAGATCCGCAGGGCACGGAAGACGGCGAGCCAAGTTTTCTCCCGCTCTTGCCAGGGCTTCACGCTATGACGCAGGACCTGCTCGAGTCGGGCCGCGTCCTGCGGCGCCCGCGCCGGATCGTGGAGGCTGATCTGGAGGAACGTCGCGCCGCTGGGACGCTTCAGGAGCGAGCGCGCCTCAGGCTGGTGCAGATAGACGTTGGTTTTGTCTACCTCGCGGTAGCCCGTCTCGTAGATCGCCGCCACCTGGACCCGGCGCGAGGCGCCGCGGGCGGAGATGACCAGGGAATCGCCCACCCCCAGCTGTAACCGGTCGGCGAGCACGCGTCCCACCAGCGCCCCGGTGGGCGAGTTGCGAAAGTCCTCTAGGCTCCCGTTTGTGACCTGCTCCGCGAGGTCGGAGACGCGCACGTGATCCTCGAGGCGGATCCCGAAGACCTGAGCATCCTCCGCTTTGAAGGCGCTCTGGAGTTGCACGTTACCCCGTACCACCGCGGAAACGCCGCGCACGTTGGCGAACTCCCGCACCGCCGCCATCAGCGCCTGCGGCTCCTCGATGCCTTCAATGTACTTCACGCCATCGCGCCGCCCAAAGTGCGAGTCGCCCCCGCCGGCCGCCGCCATACTACGCATCGTGTCCTGGATTTTGTCCTCGATGCGAATCGCCCCGTTGATGCCCAGGATCGTCTTGGTGAAGAAGCGCTCGAACCCGCTGGTCGTCGCCTGCGTGACGATGAACAGGCCCACGCCGAGGACCGTGCAGGATAGGCTCATCACCATCGCCCGCTTCTTCGCGGTGAGGAAGCGATAGGCAATACGCAGGTTGGGGGACGTCACGGCGGACGGGCGTCGCGGCGACGCCTAGAAGGTGACCTCGACCTTGACCCGCTGGCCCTCGCGGAACTCCTCCAGCTGGTCGACGATGACCAGCTCGCCCACGGCCAGCCCGCGCTTCACCTGCGCGTTGTTGAGCGACACATAGCCCACCTCAACCGTCCGGCTTTCCACTCGGCCATCGCGCACTACCAGAACCTTGTTACCGTCGAAGAGGGAGCGGCGCAGGACCATGATCTGGTCCGCCACTGAATCCACGGTGATGGTGACTTCTCCGGTACTCAGCGGCCGCAGCAGCTCGGGGTCGGCCTTCACGTCGAGGTAAACCGTGAAGCGTTGGGCGTCGTCGGCCGCGGGTAGTAGTTCCGAGACTGTGGCGTCGAAGTTCTGCGTTCCATAGGTCAGCAGCCGGATCCGGGCCCCCTGCCCCAGCTTCACGCGACCGAAGCTCTCCTCGCTGATCTTCGCGATCACGATCCGCTTCCGGGAAAACACGAGCGCCACCGGCTGCCCGGCGTTGATCAGCGCTCCCTCCCACGTGAGCGCCCCGGTGTTGTGGATCGTGCCGTCGAACGGCGCGGTGACCCGCATTCGTTCCCGCTGCAGCTCGAGCGCCTCCATCGCTACCTTGAAGTCGTCATCGCCCTTCCGGTCGTCGAACTCGGTCAGCCGCAGGCGGCGGTCGATCTCGTCTAGCGCCCGCTGAAGGCCCTTGACGTCTTCCTCGGGCGCGTTGCCGAGCTCGAAGAGCCGGCGGGCCGTGGCGAGGCGGTCCTCGGCAACCTTGCGCTCCGGATTATTTTCCAGGAGCAGGCGGGCGCGGGCCTTGTCCGTCTCGTGCTTGCGCCGCGTCTCGCTGATCTGCCGGTCGAGCTCGGTGGTGTCGAGCTGCACCAGGACGTCGCCCTTCCGGAAATGGGTGCCGGGCCGGAGGTTGGCGGTCACGACCTTGCCCGCGGCCTCGCTGCGCAGCTCCTTGAACCCGCCCTCGGCATCCACCACCACGCTCCCCGTGACGGCGTCGATCGCGGTGTCGCGGTTGGCGGCCTTGACGCGCGCGGTGGCGCGAGCGCCCTGGAGGAATGCGAAGGCGGCTCCGGCGGCGAGGGCGACGACGAGCACCAGGAGCAGAAGGCGGCGGCCGCTACGGGGAGACGTGGACATCGGCGGGGAGGACTCGATCACAGGTTGGGCTCGACGCCGGCGAGGGCAACCAATTCGGCCCAGCGGGAGAGAAGCAGCGCGCGGGATTCCTGGAGGCGGATCCCGGCCTGGAGGATGCCGGAGCGGGAACGCTCGAGGTCGCCGCGGGGGGCATTACCGAGCTCGACCTCGCGGGCGATAACGCGGCTACCCTCGGTCGCGATGCCGAGCCGAATCTCGGCCAACGCAACCTGCTCAGCGTCGAGGCGGAGCCCACGCTCCAGCAGCTGGATGTTCTGCAGCAGCGCCTCGATCTCCGTTTCGGCCCGGCGCTCCTGCGCGCGGCGGCCAGCAACCGATTCGCGGATCGCGGCGCGGGTAGCGAAGCCGTCGAAGATCGACCATTGCGCGAAGATGCTGACCGTCCGCCGCTGCACGCCCTGCTGGTTGACGGTGTTGTTGTTGACGTTGGTGGAATTCTCGAGGCTCACGCCGGCGCTAAGATAGAACTTAGGCCGCAGGCGGACCTTCTCGATCTCGTGCCGCAGCAGCGCGTCTTTCAGCCGCAGGTCGTGGATCTCGTACTCGAGCGTGCTGCGGGCTCCGTCCCGGAGGGCAGCCGCGGCGACGGCAGATGCGAGCTCCGCCGAGGGCAGCGTCGCGGGCAATTCGGACGGAACGGCGGACTCGGGCAGCTCGGGCACGCCCGCCAGCCGCGCGAGGCGGCCGCGGTTAGCCTCGAACTCGGCCGCCAGCCGGTCGTGGTCGAGGCGGACCTCCCGGAGGCGGAGCTTTTCGCCCTCGACCGCCGCGGAAGAGGCTACGCCGCGGGACTTCTTCTCTTCCAGCACCGCCACTTCAGCGGCAACCAGCCGCACCGTCTCCGCCGTCGCCGCGACGCGCGCCTTCTCCGCGACTAGGCCAAGGAATGCCCGGCGGATCACCACGCGCAGGTCGCGCGCAGCCTGGGTAAAGGATTTCTGCGCGATGAGCGCGTTGATCCGCGCCGAGGCGCTCTGGTTTTGCAGCGTACCCCAGTGGTAGAGCGGCTGCGTCACCCCCAAGTTGTAGAAGCCGCCGCTGTCGCGCGTCTGGGAGCTGGTGTTCGACGAAATCGCGGTCTGGTTGATCGCGTAACTCAGGCCGCCACCGACGTTGGGCAGCCGTTGCGCATCCGTGCCCTGGATGCGGATGCCCGCCAAAATGCGCTCGAGGTCCTGAGCCAGGAGCTGCGGGGAGCGGCGGCCGGCGGTCTCCAGGAGCTCGCGCAGCGCGGGCAAGTGGTGCTCGGGCAGGGTTCCGGCCACCTCGGGTCCCGCCGCGCCGCGCCCCACGGCGACGCCCAGACCGACCCACGCCAGCAACGCGGCGCAGGCCCGGCGGGAGAGGGAGACACGGGAGAAAATCAACACGGGAGGGAGCGCGGCCAAAGCGCGGGATTTCAGGGGCCTTTGCAACAGGTTTCTCCCGGAGGCGTGCCCACCGGGGTTTCCTCGCCACGGGTAAGAAAAATCCTCCACTCTACGTCGATGCAAGTGCCCCTCCTGGACCTCAAGCCGCCCACGGCGGAGCTCCGCGCCGGCCTAGACGCCGCCTACCGGCGGGTGCTCGACTCCGGCTGGTTCCTCCTCGGGCGCGAGCTGGAGGCGTTCGAGGCGGAATTCGCCGCGAGCGTCGGGACGCGCCACGGCATCGGCGTCGCCAACGGGCTCGAGGCGCTGCAGTTGGTCCTACTCGCCCGCGGGATCGGACCTGGTGACGAGGTGATCGTGCCCGCGAACGGCTACATCGCCACTTGGCTGGCCGTGTCCCAGGTCGGCGCCCGGCCCGTGCCCTGTGAGCCCGACCCTCGCACCTACAACCTCGACCCCGCGCGCGTCGCCAACCTGCTCACGCACCGCACCCGCGCGATCTTGCCCATCCACCTCTACGGTCTGCCCGCCGACACCGCGGCGCTCCACACCCTGGCGGCCCCGCGCGGGCTGCTCGTCCTCGAGGACGCTGCGCAGGGCCATGGCGCTCGGCTCGCGGGGCGGACCGTCGGGGCGCTCGGCCACGCCGCCGCGTTCAGCTTTTACCCGAGCAAGAACCTCGGCGCCTTGGCCGACGCGGGCGCGGTCACGACCGACGACGACGCGCTCGCCGAGCGACTCCGCCATCTGCGGAACTACGGGTCGAAGGTGCGCTACCAGCACGAGTTCCAGGGAATGAATTCCCGCCTGAGCGAGCTGCAGGCCGCTTTCCTGCGGGTAAAACTGCCCCACCTGGCCGAGTGGAATGCGCGGCGCGTCCGCCTCGCCGCCCGCTACCGAGAGCGGCTCGCGGGGATTCCGGACCTGACCCTACCCTGGACCCCGCCAAACGCTCAGCCGGTCTGGCACCTATTCGTCGTACGCACCGCGCGCCGCGATGCCCTGCAGCGCCACCTCACGACGGCGGGCGTCGGCACCCAGATTCATTATCCGGTTCCGCCCCACCTCACGCCGGCTTACGCGTCCGCGGGCTGGCGCCCCGGCGACTTCCCGATCGCCGAGCAATTGGCCGCCGAGGTGCTGAGCCTTCCCATCGGCCCGCACCACACGGAGGAGCAAATCGACCACGTGTGCGCCGCGGTGCGGGAGTTTTTCTCCCGATGACGGGGCCGGCGGAGCACGACTGCCGCGAACTGCCCGCGGACCAGTTGATCCCCGCCGCGTGGCGGGCCCTGCCCGGCCCAGTCCGCACCTTTAACCCCGCTCTTCTCGCGGACGGGTCTGGCTGGATCCTCGCCTACCGCGTGGTGCTGGGAGACGGCCGACGCCGCCTCGCCTGCTGCCGGCTCGACGCGGCTTTCGCGGTCATCCCGGGATCGCCCGTCCCGTTCTCGGACGCCGTCGTCTTTCCCGCGGATCCCGCG
>SYDD01000394.1 GCA_005786775.1 Opitutaceae bacterium | reverse complement strand
GCGCTCCCGGCCCCACGCATCGGCCTCCTCGCGCTGGGTCCCGTGGCGGCGCGGCCACAGGTCGATGGCGGCGGAGCCCTGCCGGGGCACCTCGGGCAGGATCTCGTCGAGCGACAGCCCGCCATAGAGGCTCGAGGCGACGGCGTAGCGCAGGGAGAAGCCCGTGGACGCGGGCACGGCGCGCCCGGTGGTTGCCGCGACGGCGGCCAGCCCGGCGTGTTGCAGGAAGGAGCGGCGCGACACCGCGGGCGGCAGGCGCTGGGAGGTGGGCATGACGGACGGGGGTAAAGGGGGCCGGAGCACCGCGGCACGCACCGCGCGTGACCCCGCGGTCCCGGACCGCGAACGGAGAATTTCGCTTGATTGTCATTTGTCAACAATCAATGCCTCACGCGGGCGTTGCATTCCGTGCCGCCGCGGACTCCCCTGCCCTGCTCACCGATGAAACTCGCCTCCAACCTGCAGGAACAGGTCGCATCGCACCTCCGGCGCCGGATCCTCTCCGGGCAATTGTTGCCGGACACGCCGCTGCGCGAGCAGACGCTGGCGGAGGAATTCGGGATCAGCCGGGGGCCGATCCGCGACGCCTTGCTGCACCTGACGAAGGAAGGGTTGCTGGTGGCGAAACCGAATGTCGGCGTTAAGGTCGCCGCGGAGCCATCGGGCTTCAAACGGAACGTGATCGTGCACCTGCGCCGCGAGGTGGAGGCCTCGGCGGTGACGGCGTGGTTCGGCACGCGCGACGCGGGCCTGCTGCGGCGGCTCGACGACAACCTGGCGCTCTACCGGGAAGCTTGCGGCGGCAGTGACCTGGGCCAGGTGGTGGAGCTGGATATGGCGTTCCACCGGTTGATCGTCGAGGCGGCGGACCAGGGCAGCCTCGTGGACCTCTGGCTTCCGATTATGCTGCGGATGTTCCTGCGCTACTCGCGCCACCGGGACCTGATGGAGAGTTACCGGGAACACGCCGCCATCGTGCGGGCGATGCACGCCGGCCGGGAGTGGGAGGCCCTCGAGGCGCTCAAGAGCCACATCGTCTGAGCCGCTCCGACCCCGCGGGGCGGCTTCAGGCGCGGGGCGCGGTGCGCACGACGCCGCGGGCTTCCAGGTCGTCCACCTGCGCCGCAGAATAGCCGGACTCCAGCAGCACCTCGCGCGTGTGGGCGCCCAGTTCGGGGGCGAAGACGCGCTCGCGCGGGGGCGTGCCGTGCAGCCGCACGGGGGTGCCGAGGAGCTGGAAGGCGCCCGCGGCGGGATGCGCCATCTCGACAACCATCCCGTTGGCCTTCACCTGGGGATCGGCGGCGGCCTCCGCAAGCGTGTTGATCCGGGCGCAAAGGACCCCCTTGGCCTCGAGTTCGGCGAGCCACTCCGCGGTCGTCCGCGTGCGCAGGCGCGCCGCGAGCAGACCGTTCAGCTCGGCGCGGTGCCGGGCCTGCAACGCGTGCGTGCGGAAGCGCTCGTCCAGCGACAGATCCCCCAGCCCGAGGGCGACGGAGATGTCGCGGAGCGCGTTCTCGCTGA
Organism: Opitutaceae bacterium; assembly: GCA_005786775.1. GTDB lineage: Bacteria > Verrucomicrobiota > Verrucomicrobiia > Opitutales > Opitutaceae > ER46. Next base: position 6,257 of record SYDD01000394.1, on the reverse strand, counting down.
AGACGGGCGAGATCTCGAGGTAGCCGTCGCTGGTCGCGAACGACTTGTCGATGGTGCTCTCGTTGGCGATCACGCCAGAGACCTCGGTGACGCGCGCCGCGTTCATCTCGGCGGGCCCCTCCCAGGAATGGGCGTGGAACGCGACGCTGAGCAGATCGGTCGTGACCTTCTGGCCGCGGCCCGTGCGGGCGCGGGCGAGCAGGGCCATCAGGATGCCCTGCATCAGCATCAGGCCCGCGGCGTAGTCGGCCGAGATGCCCGCCGGGATGGGCGGCTTCGCGGGGTCCGGCTGCACGAACCAGCCCGCCTCCGCCCGCGCCATCAGATCGTGCCCGCCGCGCGCGCGGTCGGCCGAGGGCCCCTGATCGCCCCACCCGCCGGACCACGCGTAGACCAGTCGCGGATTGCGCCGGGCCAGCTCCTCGTAGCCAAAGCCCAGTTTTTCCATCACGCCCGCGCGGAAATTGTGCACCACCACGTCCGCCCGCGCCGCGAGGTCGTACACCGCCCGCTGCCCCGCCGGATCCTTCACGTCGATCGCCACACTGCGCTTGTTGCGGTTCAGGCCGGCGAACGGGAGGCTGACCCCGTGCACGAACGGGCCCCAGCGGCGGCTCCAGTCGCCCGCCCCCGGCCGCTCCACCTTGATCACCTCGGCGCCGTAGTCGGCCAAGATCTGGGTCCCGACCGGCCCCTGGTACACGTGCGTGAAATCAAGGACCCGGATCCCGCTCAGCGCCGACTCGGAAGCTTGCATCCCCTGAGGACTAGCACGGGACGATTGTATTTTGTCAACAATACGTTTGACAATCCCTCCCCGCTGGCCCGGCCTCCGCGGAACCCAGCCGACCATGCGCACCGAGGTTGAATTGCAGTACCGCGAGGGGATCGCGCACCTGACCCTGCGGCCTCCGGCGGGCAAGCCGCCCACGCTGGACCACGAGGTCATCGCGCGCCTCGACGCGGTCTGCGCCGAGCTGGAGGGGCGGGCGGACGCACTGGTGGCGGTGGTGTTGCGGAGCGGGTCGCCCCGGCACTTCTGCGCGGGGGCGAACCTGGAGGTGATGCGCACCATCACGGCGGCCAACGTGGCCGACTGGGTCCACCGGGGCCATCGGCTGATGAACCGGCTGGAGGCCCTGCCCCTGCCGGTGGTGGCGGTGGTCGAGGGCTATGCGCTGGGCGGCGGCCTCGAGCTGGCGATGGCGTGCGACCTGATCTTCGCGTCCGACGCGGCCCGGCTGGGCCAGACCGAGGTGAAGCTCGGGCTGGTGACCGGCTGGGGCGGTTGCCACCGGCTGGCCCGCCGGGTCGGCTTGGCCCGCGCGAAGGAACTCGCCTTCAGCGCCCGGCTGGTGGAGGCGGACGAGGCGGCGCGGATCGGCTTGGTCGACTGGGCGGGGCCCGCGGCGGAGTTGGAAGTCCACGTGCGGGAATTCACGACGGCGGTCGCCGCAAACAGCCGGGCCGCGGTGCGGGAGACGAAGGCCATCCTCGCCGCGTGCGCGGAGGGGAGCCTGGCGGAGAGTGCGGGCACCGAGGCCGCCGCCTCAGAACGCTGCCTCCGCGACGGTGATGCCCCCGCCCGCCTCGCCCAATTCTTCGCCGCCCGTCGCCCCCCGCCGCCACCGCCGGCGTGAGGTGGACGCTGCTGACGCGGCGTGAAATTGACTGCAATCCGGGGCCGTCCCGCATCTTCACCCAGAGCTGATTGGCGTTTGTTAACAAATTTCCTTGACCCGATTGTTGACAATTTCTAGCCCCCCTCTGCACCCGATCTGCCGCCCGCCGGCCCGCTGACCCCAGCGCGGGGGTCGCCCTGCCCATTCTCCCCAGCCCGCCCGACGCCGCTCCGCGGCGCCCGAAACCGTTCCCTTAACGCCCACCCGATGAAAACCCATCAGCCGCAGAAACCCCGTGGCCGCCTGCCCCTGCACGCCGCCGCCCTTGCCCTCGCCCCCCTCGTGTTTGCCCAGCCGGCCCCGAATCCGGCCCGGGACGAGGCGGTCAAGCTCGACGTCTTCACTGTCCGGGAGAACCCGGCCCGCGCCTACGGCTCCTCGAATTTGGCCTCCGCCACGCGCCTGAACACGCCGGCGGAGAACGTGCCGCAGACCATCAGCGTGCTGAACGAGGTGCTGCTGAAGGACATCTCGGCGTTCTCTTACGACCAGGCCGTGCGCTACACGCCGGGCGTGACCCAGCGGCAGAACGTCCGCGACGGCAGCGTGATCCGCGGGTTCATCGTTTCCAACCGCTACCGCAACGGCTTCCTCGTCCCGGGCTTCGAGACGGACCTGATCAACGTGGATCGCATCGAGATCATCAAGGGGCCATCGGCCTCGATCGCCGGCTCGTCGGAGTCGGGCGGCTACGTCAACATCATCACCAAGCGGCCGCAGGCGAAGGAGTCGGCCGTGGTGGCGGCGACGGTCGGGTCCCGGGGTTACCTGCGCGGGACGATCGACGCGACCGGTCCGGTGGCCGGCACGGGCCTCGCCTACCGGCTGAACGCCGTGCACCTCACCGCGGACAGCTTCCGCGACAACGAGAAGCTGCGGAAGACGGCCCTGTACCCGTCCCTCCTCTGGCGGATCTCGCGCAACACCCAGCTGTCCGTCGACCTCGAGTACTACGACGGGCTGACCCCGGGCGGGTTCAGCACGCCCTACATCGCGCCCGTCAACACGGTCAGCCAGACGAGCGCGGTCAGCGTGCCGCAGGCGGTGGTGGTGCCGCCGGGGGTGACGCCCCGCTTCCGGCTCGGCCAGTGGGCGCCGATGTCGTTGAACACCAGCGGCGAGGCCGGGATGGGCTTCTCCACGGACCTCTACTCCATCTTCACCACGCTCACGCACCAGTTCAACGACGTGTTCACCGCGCGCCAGGCGGTGTCCTATTTCGACAGCTCCTCCAACCACTACCGCTCGGTCGTGGCCAATTTCTTCGCGTACAACGCCAACGGCGAGATCATCTACGAGCGCAACGCGACGCGGAACACCTCCTCGAACCAGATCCTCCGCGCGCAGGGTGACCTCGTGGGCACGCGGAAATGGCTCGGTGGCAACCTCGGGGCCACGGTGCTGGTCGGCTACGACCTCGGCCGTTCCGACGGCGCCGGCACCACGACGACCGGCCAGATGGAACCCATCAACATCAGCAGCCCCGTCTACGGCGTGCCGCTCCGCACGCCAATGGTGAAGACCGTCGACAACGTCTCCAAGGGCGGGAACTTCGGCTACTTCGCCAACGCGCAGGTGACCGCGTTCAACGAGCGCGTGGTGGTGACCGGCGGCCTGCGGCGCGATCAGGGCAAGGCCGCGTGGACGCGGAACAACTTCACGGGGGCCTACACCAATGTCCCCACCACGCCCAGGGTCGAGAGCCCGATGTACGGGCTCACCGTGAAGCCGCTGCCGTGGCTCTCCGCCTACGCGGTCTACAGCGAGGCCGGCGCGGCCAGCCGCCTGGTCGCGACCTTCCCGAACATCCCGCTAACGGACCCGCGACAGATCCTGCGCACGGTGACCCCGCTCACGACCAACGACGAGTTCGGCCTCAAGGCCAGCCTGCTCGACGGCGCCTTCGGCATCAACCTCGCCCACTACAAAATCGTGCAGGTTGACAACGTGCGGAACAACACGAGCAACGACATCGTGAACGTCCCGGGCGGCTCCCAGAACATCATCGAGAGCGGCAACATCGCCAAGGGCTGGGAGGTCGAGTTCAGCGGCAGCCTGCGGCGCGACCTCGCGCTGGTCGGCGGCTACGCCTACACCGAGACGCAGGCGCCGGGCTTCCGCTCGGACGGCCGCTCGCCGCGCGAGATCCGCGGCATCCCGCGGCACAAGCTGCAGGCCTTCGCGAAGTACGACTTCACGGGCGCACCGGCGAACGGGTTCTCGGTCCGCGCCGGCATGGTCTACCAGACCTCCGTCTGGGGCATCGCCGAGAACACCTACCGCATCGCCGGCGGCACCCGCTGGGACGCGGGGCTCAATTACCGCCGGAAGAACTGGGACTTCGCCCTCACGTGCGAGAACCTCACCAACGTCATCTTCGTCCAGGCCGCCATCGCCCCGGGCAGCAACACGGTCGACGCCCCGCGCACGGCGTACTTCAGCGCGACGGTCAAATACTGACCCGGCGCGTGCCCGGCTCGTGCTTTCCGCTCCCCGACCCGACGGGGAACGGAAAGCCGCCCGCGCCGCCGGGGCCGGCCTGCCGCCACCGGAGGCGGGCCCGCCCAGTCAGGGCACCCTCCTGAACGCGTCCATGGCCACCGCTGAACCGCAGCCCTCCTTGCGGGAATCATCGCCGGGCCCCGCCGGCCAAGCGTATCTCCGCCGCGCCCTCGCGCTGGCGGCCGGCCTCGGTGCGTTGCTCCCGCGCCTGACCGGGGCCGCGCCCGAGAGGGTGGACTTCAACCGCGACATCCGCCCGCTGCTCTCGAACACCTGCCTGCGGTGCCACGGGCCCGACGTGCAGGGCAATCCGTCGGGCCTCCGGCTCGACCGGCCCGAGTTCGCCCTCGCGCCGCACCGGAGTGAATCGGGACGCCAGGTGACTGCCTGGGTCCCCGGCAAACCCGCGGCCTCCGAGGCGTGGCGGCGCATCATTTCCACCGATCCGGCGGAGGTGATGCCGCCTCCCGACGCGCTCCACCAGCTGTCGCCCGCGGACAAGGCCACCCTGCGCCGCTGGATCGAGCAGGGCGCGCAGTATGCCACGCACTGGGCCTATGTGCCGCCCGTCCGCCCACCGCTGCCATCCGCACCCGGCGGCGGCTCCCCGGCCGACCATCCCATCGATCGTTTCCTAGCCGCGAACCTCGCCGCCCGCGGCCTCGGCTACTCCCCGCCCGCGGACCCGCGCACGCTGCTGCGCCGCCTAAGCCTCGACCTGACCGGGCTGCCCCCCACTCCGCCGGAGGCGGACGCCTTCGCGGGCGACACGCGTCCCGGGGCCTACCGGGAGCACGTCGAGCGCCTGCTGGCGTCACCGCATTATGGCGAGCGGATGGCCGTGGCGTGGCTGGACCTCGTGCGGTTCGCCGACTCGACGGGCCTGCACGGCGACCAACTCCTGAACAATTTCCCGTACCGCGATTACGTGATCGGCGCCTTCAACCGGAACCTGCCGTTCGACCGGTTCACCACCGAGCAGTTGGCCGGCGACCTGCTGCCCGGCGCCACGGACGAGCAGCGGGTCGCCAGCGGATTCAACCGGCTGAACATGGTCACGCGCGAGGGTGGCGCGCAGACCGGGGAGTATCTGGCGAAATACGCGGCGGACCGGGTCCGCACCGTCGCGACCACGTGGCTGGGCTCCACCCTCGCCTGCGCGGAGTGCCACGACCACAAGTACGATCCCTTCACGATCCGGGACTTCTACGCGTTCGCGGCCTATTTCGCGGACGTGAAGCAGTGGGGCGTGTACCGCCATTTCGTGTACACGCCGGAGCCGGAGCTCGCGGTGCACACGGATGACTATCCCTTTCCGCCGGAGATCGAGGTGACCAGCCCCTACCTGCGGGCGCGCGAGGCCCGCTTGCTGGCCGCCCGCGACGCCGCGCTGGACGCCGGCGGCGCCCGGGTGCGGGCCGACCCCGCGGCACGCGCCGGGGCGATCGCCTGGGCGACCGCGGCGGGCGAGGTGCTCCGGCGCCACCCGGACGGCTGGCGCGTGCTCCATCCGGTGGCGGCCGAGGCCTCGAATGGCGTCGCGGCCGAGCCCCTCGCGGACGGCAGCCTGCGCCTGCGGAACCCGGCATCGGCTCCCGCCGCGGACGGGCGCAAGCGGGCGGAGACCCGGGTCGAGCTCGTGTTCGAGCCGGGTGCCGGACCTGTCTCCTCCCTCCGGCTCGAGGCGCTGCCCGACGAGGCCCACGGGGGGCGCGTCACCCGGGATGGACGGGCGCTGTTCGAAGTGAAGCTGACCCTGGCGGCCCGGGCCGCGGGGAACGGGGAGGACGCCCCCCTTGAACCCGCGGAGATCTACGCGCTGGGGGAGACGGAGTCCTACTTCAACGGCCGGCGGCGGGTTTCGCTGCGGCCGGGCTGGCGCTCGAGCAGCGCGGCCGCGCGCGCACCGCAGGCCGTCGTCGTCCAATTCCGCGAACCGCTGCGCCTGCGCGACGGGGCGCGCCTCGTGCTGACGGTGACGACCGCGCCGCCCAACTTCCATCAACGGGACTTCATGGGCGAACCGGGGCGGCTGCGCGTCGCGGTGTCGCCCCTCGCCGCCCCGCTCCCCGG
>SYDD01000393.1 GCA_005786775.1 Opitutaceae bacterium | reverse complement strand
TGCGGCCGTCCACCGATATCGATGACAATGCGCGCGAGAGACTCGTCCATCGGCAGGAGAAAGAACCCGTAGCGACGAATGCCCCGCTTGTCGCCCAGCGCCTGCTTGCAGGCCTCGCCTAATACGAGGCCCACATCCTCAACCGTATGATGGTAATCGACCTCGACGTCACCCTTAGCCTTCACGGTGAGGTCGAAGAGCCCGTGCTTGGCGAACAGGGTAAGCATGTGATCGAGAAACGGGATGCCCGTGTCGACCTGGGCCTCCCCGCGGCCGTCAAGGGCCAGCTTGAGAGTGATGTCCGTCTCCGCCGTCTGCCGGGAGATGGTGCTTAAGCGCGGGGAGTGCTTTGCCATGCGTCGAGGGTGTCGCTGAGGGTGCTCATTTCGCGGTCGGTCCCGACGCTGATTCGCAGGAAGGAGGCGGTCAAGGCGTGGCTCGGGAAATGCCGAACCAGCACCTTCCGACCGCAGAGGAAGTCATACGCGGAGCGAGCCACCTCTAACCCGGTCGCCCCGTCGGGACCGCGGGGTTCGGTGAAGATGAAGTTCGCCTGCGAGACATAGGTAAACCACCCGCGCCGGTCCCTCAGGTCGGCGCTAAAGCGGTCCCGCGTAGCGCGGATCTGGGCGATGATCCCCGCATAGTACCCCGGATCCTCCAACGCGGCAATCGCGGCTGCCTGGGAGAGGCGACTCACGTTGTAACTGTCGCGGACGCGGTCGAGAAGGTCGATAACCCGCGGATCCGCTAGCGCGTAGCCGACGCGGATGCCGGCAAGCGCGTGGGCCTTAGAGAGCGTGCGGATGACGACAAGGTTAGGATAACGAGCGAGCAAGCTCACCGCGTCCTCCCGGGCGAAAGGAGCGTACGCTTCATCCACCACCAGGACGCCTTGGTATCCCCGCAGGATGACCTCGATCTCCTCCCGGGAAAAACCGACGCCGGTGGGAGCGTTGGGGGAGGTCAGGAAGAACACCGGGGCCCGCGATCCCACGATGCGCTCAACCGGCAGGCGGAGGTCGCGCGCGAAGGGGATCGGCTCGGGGGCGCCATCTTGGATCGCCACCAACACCGGGTACAGCGAGTAACTCGGGACTGTAAGGCCCGCGGCCGCAGCGGGGGAGCAGAAGACTCGGACGAGCAAGTTGAGCAAGTCGTCGGAGCCGTTGCCGATGCAGACCTGGCCAGGCTGGAGTCCGTGGACACGGGCGACTACCTCCCGCAGACGGGAGCTGCTGGGCTGCGGGTACAGCCGCAGGGCTGCGCCCTCGGCGCCGATCTCCCGCCGCAGCGCCTCCGCCACTGCGGGGCTCGGCGGATACGGACACTCGTTGGTATTGAGCTTCACCCAACCGGGCTCAGTGGGCTGCAGTCCGGGCGTGTAGGCGTGCAAGCCTGCGACGTGCGGCCGGGGACGGAGGAATTCAGGCGTCATCAGGAGGGAATGCTCCCGGACGCGGGGAGAGCCGCGCCACGGGATCGGCGGTACCTCACCGCACGCGAATACGAACGGAGCGGCCGTGGGCGTCCAGACGCTCAAGCCCAGCGAAAACGGAAACGAGGGGCTCCGCCTTGCGCACACCGGCCTTGTCGTAACGGATCACGCTGGTGCGGCGGAGGAAATCGGACACCCGGAGACCGCTGAGGAATCGCCCCGTCCGGCCAGTCGGCAACACGTGGCTTGGCCCCGCGACGAAATCCCCTAGCGCGGTCGGCGAGTAGGGCCCCACCATGATCGCTCCGGCCGTGGTCACCGCAGCGACCAGCTTACGGGCGGCGGCCTCCGGCACGAGCAGTTCCAGGTGCTCCGGCGCGACGTAATTTGCGATCTCAGCGGCTTGGGCGAGGGACTCTACTTGGACCGCGAGCAGGCCCTGCTCCAGCACCCGCATTGCCTTGTCGCCCCGCGTAATCAGCTGCAGTTGCGTGCGGATCTCGCTGGCCACGGACGTCAACAAGGTCCCGGAGGTCGAGACGAGGTAGATCTTTTCGCGGCCGGAGCCGTGCTCGGCCTGAGCCAGGAGGTCCGCGGCCACGAAGGCCACATCTGCAGACTCGTCGGCAATGACCATTACCTCGCTCGGCCCCGGAAGCGAGTCGACGCCGACAGTACCGAAGACCTGGCGCTTGGCCTCGCAGACGTACGCGTTGCCCGGCCCAAAAATTTTGTCGACCGCGGGAATGACTGGGGTCCCGAAAGCCATCGCACCGACCGCCTGCACCCCGCCCACGCGGTAGACCTCCGTGATGCCACAAAGGTGGAGCGCCGCGAGCAGTCCGTCGGCCACTTTTCCCTCCGAATTCGAAGGGGTGAAAACGGCGATCTCGGGGCAGCCGGCCAGACGCGCCAGCGGGGCAGTCATCAGGACCGTCGACACGAGAGGCACCTCACCGCCGGGCACGTAGAGACCGACGCGCCGGATCGGATCGAATTTCTCCCCCACGGCGGCGCCATGAGGGTTGCGAGCGGTCCACGCCTTCGGAATGCCTCGACGATTAAAAGCGAGCACGGATTCGCGAGCGGCCTCCAGCGCCTTCAGGCTGGCGGTGGGCACCCGCTTGGCGGCAGCGGGGAGGTCAGCAGGGTTCAAGCGAAACTCGCGCGCGCGCAACTTGGCCCCGTCAAACTTGGCCGCGTAATAGGAAACCGCCTCGTCGCCGCGGGTGCGAACGTCCGCCAAAATGGCGCCTACCGTCTCGGTGATTTCACGGGGGGCCAGGGCGGAGCGGCAAAAGACCGCGAGCTCGTCGAGGAAAGACTTGGAGGCGTGTTGCAGAATACGCATAGGCCGACGCCATAGTCTCTGCCCGAGGCCCCCAATTCGCGAGCACTTTCTCAGCGCTTGGCCGGGACGGCTAAAGCTGGCGTGGGCCGGGCGAACTGGGCCACGGGGAAGTCCCCATTCACCTGCACCTGAGTGAATTCCACAATGAATCGGGACGGACGCTTGTCGGCGCCGCGCCCCGAAGTCACTAGGCGCTGAGGGAAGCGGATGCCGTCCACCCACTGATCTCCCTCCTCGACGATCGAAGTACCATCCTCGGTCTCGGTTTTCACCAGACGCCCGGTCTTCACCTCGAAATAGCGCGTGAAACGAAGGTTTGCCCCGTGGTGAAACACTACGCGCTCGCAGCTTATGCCGGAAACCCAGACCGATCCGGTGTGCTCAAGCCGGCCGCCCACGGACTCGATTCCGCGGAAAAACGCGAGGCTCTCAAATGTCCCCGCCCGCAACCGCGCCACCTGCGCGGCATCGAGGGTCTCGTCCCGCCACTTCCCCAGATCGCCGGCCTCGTAAATCCGGCGCCATCCCACTTCCCCGTCCAAGCCGGTCACCTCCACCCCGGCCGGGGACGTGCTGACGAAGCGCTGCTGAGAAGGCCGTTGGTAGGTGAGGACCAGGCTGACGGGCGGCGCGGAGCCCGAGAACGAGTTGAGCGTGCCGATGAACCGTAACGAACGCACCCGCGCGAGGGCTTCATCGCCGCCGAGGAACTGCCGCGCCTTAGCAATGATCGCCGGCTCCTCCCCGGCGCCAGCACCGGAGGCGAGTAGGACCAACGCACAAGCCAAACCGGGCCATAATCCCCGGCGGACAGGGGCGGCAACGGGCGGCGGCGCTGGGCGCGCGGGACTCATTCCCACTCGATCGTCGCGGGCGGCTTGGAGCTCACATCGTACACCACACGGCCGACGCCACGAACCTCGTTCGTGATGCGGCTGGAGATGCGCTGCAGCACGTCGTGCGGCAGCTTCGCCCAGTCGGCGGTCATCGCGTCGGTGCTCTCCACGATGCGCAGGGCGATCACCTCGTCGTAGGTGCGCTCGTCGCCGAAGACGCCCACGGTGCGCACGGGCAGGAAGACGCAGAAGGACTGCCAAACCTTGTAATAAAAC
>SYDD01000392.1 GCA_005786775.1 Opitutaceae bacterium | reverse complement strand
CCGGCGCGATCGCGCCTTGCGGTCACCGGCCCGGCCGTGTTCCCGTGCCGGCACCCCCGCACGATGCACTGTCCGCTGCGCCCCGTCCGGATCCTCGCCGCCGCGCTGCTGGCTGGCAGCTTCGCCCGCGCCGCCGCGCCGGCTGCGCCCGCCGCCGCCGGCACCGTGGTCGAGCTGCCCGCCTTCGTAATCACCGAGACCCGACCCGGCGGCGCGCCCTGGCGTTACGCGCGGGCGGAGGGGTTCGAGATCATCTCCCAAGTCGGCGATGACTCGTCGCAGGCGGTCTTCGAGGCGCTCTGGCGGGGCCCCCGTCTCACGCTGCCTCCCCGGTTCCAGCCGCGGATCTCCACGCCGACGGCCGTGGTCATCTTTGACCAGGATCCCGACCGGGGCAGCGGGCCCGGATCGCTCGGTTCCGTGCGCCTGCCCACGGAACAGTCGGCTCATTGGACCAACGTCATCAAGCGCACCCAGTCCGACCGTGAGGTCTTCTGCGTGAACCTGCGCGGGCGCTACTTCACCCGCTCCTCCACGTTCCGCTTCGACCTGCACACGCTGCTGCGGCTCCGCACGCCCGCGCCGCCGCCCTGGGTGCACGAGGCGCTGTACGGCGCCTACGGGCTCTACCGGGAAGGCATCGATTACCCGGAGCGCGGCACCCACGCGAGCATCGTGCGCGCCCTCTGGTGCGAGGAACGCGAGCTGATGCGGGCCGAGCAGCTCGCGGGCCCGGCGCTGGATTTCTTCGTCACGCCACCGGAAAAGCGGAAGGGGGCGCTCGCGGCCCCGCCGCCGCTGCTGGCCGCTATCCCCGACCTCGCCGGGCTCTGGGACGGCGGCCTGCCGGGCGACACCCGCGCCCCGGCCGACAACGCCCGCTGGGCCGCCACCTGCGCGCTTTTCGCCCGCTGGGCGCTCCACGCCCGCGAGGGCCTGCGGCGCGAGGGGTTTTGGCGGCTGGTCGATGCCTCGGCCGCGCGACCGGTCGACGAGGCGGTCTTCCGCGAATGCCTCGGCCTCGGGTTTGCCGAGGCCCGCGCGGAGCTGGCGTGGTTCCTGCCGCTCGCGCTCACGGAGGTCGCCTCGCGCGCCGTGGAACCGCTCCGGCCCCCGCGCCTCACGTTCCGGCCCGCCACCCCGGCCGAGGTCGCGCGGGTACGGGGCGACTGGGAGCGCGGGGAGGCGGCGATCCTCGCGGGCGGCTATCCGGAGCTCGCCTCCCGTTACGCCGCCCAGGCGGGCCGGACGCTGCGAGCGGCGCACGCTTCTCATCCTGACGATGCCGAACTGGCCGGCGTACTTGGGCTGTTGGAGTTTGAGGCGGGCGACCACCCGCGGGCGCTCGAGCTGCTCACGGCGGCCACGGCGGGCGGACAGGCCCGGCCGCGGGCGTGGTTCACGCTCGCGCACCTGCGGCTGCTTGGGGCGGGACCGTCGCGGGGCGGGCCGCCGCTCACCGCGGCCGAGGCGGCGCCGATTTTGGGTCCGCTGCGCGAGGCGTGGCGCCTGGAGCCCGCGCTGGCCGTGACCTACGAGTTGCTGGCGGAGTTGTGGCGCCGTTGCCCGGAACTGCCGGCTGCGGAGACCATCGAACGGTTGCGCGAGGGCCAGCGGCGTTTCCCGCGCGACACGCGCCTAGTACTGGCGGCGTTCCGCGCGTGCCTGGAGCGCGGGGCGCGCGCGGAGGCCCTGGCGATGCTCGACGAGGCGCTGCCGCTCGTCACCGAGCCCGCGCTGCGGGACCGCCTGCGCCGCACCCGCGAGGCCCTCGCGGCCGCCGTGGCGAAGCCGGGTTGAGGCGGCTGCTGGCTCAGCCTGTGAAGTGCTGGAGGCGCACCGGTGCGCGGGTCCAGCGCCCACGAAAATTAACGACTAACACCCTGACCCCTTGCCCGGCGCCCGGAAGCTTGAGTCGGGGCAGGGGGCAGCGTGAAGCCTCCGGAATTGAACGTGAATCAAAGGAGAATCGAACCAGAACCGAAGGAGAAGGCCGGGGAGGGCCGGGAACGGAGAAAATCGAGGGAAATGAAAGAGCCGCGGCGACCGCGCTCCGGGATGGCCTTGCGGGGCGGAATAGCCCTTATCCGCAGCGGCAAGCCGTGCATCGCCGGGCTGGACACGGGATGACCGTCCCGTAATGACCCGCGCCTCTTCCGCTCCCTCCCCTTGATGAAACTCCGCCGCTCCGCCGCCGTCCGGCGATCCCTCTGCTCCGGCCTCGCGCTCCTCGCGCTGCCCGCCTTGCCCGCCCAAGTGCGGCCGCCGGTCCCGGAGGCCCCGGTCGTGCTCGCCCAGTTCGAGGTCAGCCCCGAGGGGGACGACGGCTACAAGGCCGCGAACGCGATCTCGGGCACGAGCTTCAACACCGCGCTCCTGGACCTGCCGCGGCCCGTGGAGGTGATCACGGCGGAGTTCATCGAGGACCTCGGGGCCCGCGAGATCGGCGAGGCCCTAAAGTACAGTGGCAGCCTCTCCGACAATGGCACCGCGGCGCCCGACGACGTGACCGGGAACAATTTCTACAATCGCGGCTTCCAGTCGTTCACCAGCTACCGGAACGGGTACCGGTCCTTCGGGGTGGCCGACACCCTCTTCATTGATCGTGTGGAGATCATCAAGGGCCCGTCCTCCACCTTTTCCGGTACCATCGAGCCGGGTGGGACGATCAACCTGATCACCCGCCGGCCCGGCGCGAACCCGGCGGGCCACGCCCGCGTCCGCTACGGCTCGTATTCCAGCCGCCGGGCGGAACTACTCTACAGCACGCCCGTCGACGCCGCGGGGAAGCTGCGGGTCCTGCTGGGCGCCGCGTACGAGGACTACGGGAGCCAGTACGATTACGCCGGCCGCGAACGGAAGGTCTACGGCGGCAACGTCCAGTACGCCTTCACGCCGCGGACCCGCCTGAGCTTCGACTTCCAGTGGCAGACCACCCGCGGCTCGCAGGCGGTGCCGCCCATCTTCTTCACCTCGACGACCGGCTCCTACGTCCGGGATGTGCCGCGCACCTTCAACCGCGCCGGCCCCGAATCCACCTCCTCCATCATCCAGTCGCAGGCGGCGCTCGACCTCACCCACCAGTTGGCGCCGCGTTGGGCGGTCCGTGCCGGCGGCTACTTCCGGGGCCAGCGGCAGGGACGCAACACGATGGCCGGCTCGCAGGCGCTCGTGGTCAACCCGGTCACGCGCGTCCGCTCCGTCGCGCGGATCCCGACTGTGCAGCTGACGGGGAACGACAACTACATCGCCCAGGCGAGCGTCCTCGGCGACCTCGCCTACGGCGGGGTCGCGCACAAGGTGTTCCTCGGCTTCGAGTATGTGGGCGTGATCGATGCCCGGAGCCAGCAGTTCCGGCGCCCGGTCAACCCGCCCAACATCAACGTCGATGCCGCCACGCGCGCCGATCACGCCCTCGGACCGTGGTCCGCCTACACCACGCGCTTCGCCGACACGGTGCTCGATTCCGGCCAGCGCGGCTACACGGTGAGCAACCTCGTCCAGCTCTTCCGCAACCGGCTGCTGCTGATGCAGGGCTACCGGTACGGGCAGTTTTTCCAGAACAGCGAGAACCGGCTGAACCGCACGGCCGCCAGTTCGAGCCAGAGCGCGGATGTCGGCAGCTACGGGGCGTCGTTCCGCGTCGCGCCGCGGATGACGCTCTTCGCCAGCTATGCGGAATCGTTCTCCCCGCAGACGGCCACCGATTACGCGGGCCGGCTATTTGCGCCCGTTACGGGCAAGGGCTGGGACCTCGGCCCCAAGTTCGACCTGATCGAGGGCCGGCTGGCCGGCACGATCGTCGCCTTCGCCATTGAGCGTTCCAATGTGCTGCAGCCGGACCCGGAGCACCCCGGCTTCAACACCGCCTCCGGCGTCGACCGCTCGCGGGGGATCGAGGTCACGCTCAACGCGCGGCCCGCGCGGGGGTGGCAGCTCGTCCTGAGCTATGCGAACCTCGACGTGAAGACCATCAAGGATCCCACCCGTCCTGCCAACGTCGGACTCTCGCCGCCGAATGTGGCCCGCCACCAGGCCAATCTTTGGAACCGTTACTCCTTCGCGGCTGGACCGCTGCGGGGCCTCGGCGCGGGGGTCGGCGTGATCTATGTCGGGGAACGGCGCGGCAACAACAACCTCCCCAATCTCCCGCAGTTCCGGTCGCCCGCCTACACCAAGGCTGACGCCAACCTGACCTACGCGCGGAAGCTGTTCGGCCGGAGTACGACCTTCAGCCTGGCGGTGCAGAACTTCGCCAATGCCGATTACTACGCGAGTTTCAGCTCGCTGAGCGAGCCGCGCAGTATGACGGCCTCCCTGCTCACGCGCTTCTGAACGGCCGGCCGGACCGGCCCCCCGGCCGCCGGGCCCAAGCGCGGGCTGCCTCCCGTTTGCCTCCAGTGTGCTTACAGTGTGCTCACAGTGTGCCTCCAGTCCTGCTCGCGTCCCCGCGCCGCACACCTCGCTTCGCGGCCGATGGCTCCGGCCGGCACGACCGGGGCGACGCGCCCCGGCTACACCAGACCGGCTGCCGTCAAGTCGTCCCTCCTGCCCAAGTTGGCTCACGGACGCGGACGTCTTCTGAAGGGGTCAGGGCGAAACTTGCAACGGCCCGCGGCGTGGGCCAGCCGCGTGCTCCGGTGTGGCCACCGGATCGTTTGTAGGTTTCGCCCGGACGCTTTCCGCCACGTCTGTGGGGCCCTGATTTACGGGCTTGGGAAAGCTGGCTCACCGCGGCGCTCCAGGTTTGACTCCGTTGTCAGTCATTCTTGTCTGACAGCAATGAAAACGACGATCCGATCCTTCCAGCGTGACTTTCCCCGGATGCGCCGGCTGGCGGCGGCCGGCACGGTGATCGTGGTCGAGTGCGACGGGCAGTCTTTTGAGTTTCGCCGGCGACGCGCCGGCACCGGCGTGCTGGGCTGCTTGGCCGGCCGGGCCAAGCTCGGGAAACTGCGCGAGGGCCCGGCCATCCCGCTCGCGGAATGGGGCGACCTGACCCGGTGAAGTTCCTCCTAGATACCCACGCGGTGTTGTGGATCGCCGAGTCCTCCCCGCGGCTCTCCCCCAAGGTCCGCGCGCTGGCGGGCAAAGGCGCGGCGGACGATTTCGCCGTGGCGGCGATCAGCCTGCTGGAGATCGCCCGCAAGGCGCGGAGCGGGGAGATCGACCTGGCCCCCGATCCGGCCGCGTGGCTCGAGGATCTCGGCTACCGGTTCCAAGTTTTGCCGCTTACGCCTCGGATCGCTTGGCGAGCGGTGGGATTGGATTGGGCGCACCGGGATCCGGCGGATCGGCTCATCTGCGCCACCGCGCTGGAGCACAAAATCCCCCTCGTTACCCACGATCTGGAAATCACCCGCTGGGGCGGGGTGCAGGTGGTGTGGTGAGCGTTTTGGGCGCCCGTCCGGTGCGGGCTGCGGCGAGCAAGGCCTTCGCGCGGTGAGCGGGTGGCCAGCGGGATGAAGCGTGAATCGAACGAGAATCGAAGGAGAAGGCCCGGGGAGGGGGCGGGGCAGAAAACGTGCCCACCGCCGCGGATCGGTGCAGCCGGGGCGCGTCGCCCCGGACGGTTGGGGCTGAAGCGCTTCCCGCTCCTGCTACCCTTCCACGCGGCACGGCTCGCTTCGCGGCCATTGGTTTCGGCCGGCACCACCGGGGCGACGCGCCCCGGCTACACCAGACCGTCTTCCGTCTAGTCGTCCCTTGTTCCCTAGCTGGCTCGCGGACGCGAGGTTCAGGCTCACGTGCGACACGTGACTTCCGGGCTGAGCCCGCGCCCCGCTGGATCTTCCCCTCCCGGCTGGTTTGCCTTGGCTTGGCGCGGACCGGCGGGTTCGCTCCGGGGGATGTCTTCCCCCGCAACCCCTTCCCGCCGCACGTTCCTCGCCTCCGGCGCCGCCACGCTCGCCCTCGCCGGCACCAGCCGCCTCGCCGCCGGCACCCCCGCGGAACGCGATCCCGCCGTCGTGGAACTGGTCCGCGGGCTCGTCGCGGCCAATGACGACCGCATCCCCGGCCTCCTCGCCCGCCAGGAACGCCGCCCCGGCCACCGCTGGCTCGGCGGGATGCTCAACGAAT
>SYDD01000009.1 GCA_005786775.1 Opitutaceae bacterium | reverse complement strand
CTTCCCGCGGAGCTGAGCTCGGACGAGGTCCTGCGTCGTTATCTGGCGGCTCCGCTCACCCTTTACCTCGGCACCAGGGACACGCTGGTGGAGGCGAACCTCGACCAAAGCCCGGCGGCGATGCTGCAGGGGGGCAACCGGCTGGATCGGGGGCGGGCCTGCTTCGCGTTTGCCGCGGAACTGGCCCGGGCCCGGGGCTGGACCTTCGGGTGGCGCAAGGTCGAGACCCCGGGCATCGGGCACGACGCGGCGGAAATGTTCGCCGCGCCGGAGGTGGCTGCTGCGATTTTTGGCCGTTGAGGCGGCCGGGAGCCCGCCGCGGCGTACGGATCAGGCCGCGGAGACGAGCCGGATGCTGTCGATGGCGATGCGCTCGACCGGGGTGCTTTTCTCGCCGCCACCCCCGCCGAATCCGGTCGGAACGGTAGCAAGGCGCTCCAGGACGTCGTCGCCCTTCACCACTTGGCCGAAGGCGGTGTACTGGCGGTCGAGGAACCTGGCGTCGCCGTGGCAGATGAAGAACTGGCAGCCCGCCGAGTCCGGGTGCTGGGAACGGGCCATGGAGATGACACCGCGCACGTGTGGCTTCGCATTAAATTCGGCCTTGATGGTGTAGCCGGGACCACCGGTGCCGGGCATTCCCTTCGCGCCCTCCTTGGTGTTCGGGCAGCCGCCCTGGATCATGAAGCCCTTGATGATGCGGTGGAAGGCGGTGCCGTCATAGAAGCCCTCCCGAGCGAGCTTTTGGAAGTTCTCCACGGTCTTCGGCGCGACGTCGGACCAGAAGGCGAGGGTGATTTCCCCGTAGCTGGTTTTCAGGATGGCGTGCTCTTCGGCGGGTGCGGTGTTGCTCATGAGGGCGGTGAGCCAAGGCGGCGCCGCGCGCGGCGCAAGGGGTTTCTGCCGCAGGTGGCTTACACTTATTCCGGAAACGCGGCGTCGATGCGTTCGCAAAAATGATGGATCAGGAAGAGGTGGGCCTCCTGGGCGGCGGCGCCGCTCTCGCCCGGCACGATCAGCTCGCAGTCTGCGACCCCGCGGGCACGACCGCCGCCTCGTCCGAGGAGCGCCAAACTCCGCAGTCCTCCGCGGCGGGCCTCCGCCAAGGCCGCGAGCAGGTTGGGGGAATTGCCGCTGGAACTTAGGACGATCAGCAGGTCGCCTGGCCGTCCCAGGCCGGCGACTTGCCGCGCGAACGCTTCCTCGAAGCCGAAATCGTTACCCACGCAAGTGAGCAGCGAGCCGTCCGCCGAAAGCGCGAGCGCCGGGAGCGCTCGACGGTTGCGCTGGTACCGCCCCGTGAGCTCGGTCGCAAAGTGCCCCGCCTCCGCCGCGCTGCCGCCGTTGCCGGCGATGAGCAGCTTCGACCCGTTCTGCAGCGTCTCGAGGATCAGATCGCCCGCGTGGGTGATGGCGGGCTCGAGTGCCGCCAGGGCCTCGAAGGTGCGCAGGGTCGTGGCCAGGGAATGAGGAAACGGGATCACGTCGAGCAGCGTGGAGGGTAATGGCTTTCGGGAAAAGGCCCGTTTTGCGGAGGCGTGGCTTGCCGGGCCGGTAGTTCCTAAGCTATGCCGGCCGTGATGCGTCTGCGCCAAATCATTCTCCGGAGCTTCCGCAACGTCGCGGACGCCACGGTAGAGTTTGCTGGGCGGCAGACCTTTCTGCTGGGACCAAACGCGCAGGGTAAGACCAATTTACTGGAAGCGGTCGGATTCTTGACCGCCCTGCGCTCCTTCCGCACCAGCGATGTCCGGCTGCTGGTGGCCCGAGGGCAGCCCGCCGCCAGTCTCGCGTTCATCCTCGAGCACGAACGTCAGGGGGAGACGCAGGTGCGGATCGTGCTCCGCCCGGACGGCCGCGAACTGCATTGCGACGGCGAGAAAATCACGCGGCTGGCGGATTACTTGGGACGCTTTCCCACCGTGGTGTTCTCGGCGCAGGACCTCCAATTGCTGCGGGGTGCCCCGGCGCTGCGGCGGCGCTGGCTCGACCTCACCTTGGCCGCGATGGATGGCGACTACCTCGCCGCCCTCCAGACTTTCGTTCGGGCCGCGGCCGCGCGCAACGCCCTACTCAAGTCCGGCCGGGCCAGCGCCTTGGAGCTGGATGCCTTCGATTCGACGCTGGCGCCCGCGGCCGCAGAACTGGTGCGTCGCCGGGTCGCGGGCGTGGCGGCTCTCGGAGTGCCTTGCGTGGCGGCCTACGGGCAGGTCGGCGGCGGGGCCGAGGCGGCCGAGCTGATCTACCGGCCAGACTGGGCCGAAACGGAGCCGGAGGCCTGGCGGCGGCGCCTCGCCGATGGTCGCGCCCGCGATCTCGCCTTCCGCGCCACCCTGACGGGGCCGCACCGAGACGACCTTGAGCTGCGGATTGGGGGCGGTGTCGCGCGCGATTTTGCCTCCGAGGGCCAGCAGCGCTCAGCAGTCCTGGCGTTGCGCCTTGCGCAGGCGGCGTGGTTTCGGACGCGAAGCGGCGTGTCCCCCATTATCCTCGCAGACGACGTGCTGGGGGAGCTGGATCCCGGTCGCCGTGCCCGCTTCTGGTCCGCGCTTCCGGCCAAGAGTCAGGTGATCGCCACGGGCACCCAATTGCCCATGCTGGGAGCTGGCGAGGCTGGGGTCTGCTGGCAGGTGCTGCGCGTGAGCGCGGGCGTCTTCCGCGCGGGGGAGGACGCAGAGTGAACCTAGAGGCCTGGGATTGGCTGATCGCGGTCGCGGCCGCTTTGATCGTCGGGGTGGCGAAGGCCGGTATCGGCGGGCTAGGACTACTCGCCGCGGTGCTGTTTACGCAGATCCTGCCGGCGAAGTCAGCTTCTGGTGCGCTCCTCCCGCTGCTGTGCCTTGGGGATGTGGTCGGCGCCGCGTTGTACCGCCGGCACGCGGATTGGGGACACCTCGGCCGCCTGTTTCCGTGGACGGCGCTCGGTGTGCTGGGCGGCTATTTCCTGCTTGAGCGTTTGAGCGACGCCGAGGCCCGGCGGTTGGTGGGGGGTATCGTGCTCGGGATGGCGGCGTTGCACGTGGCCCGCCGGCGGCGGGCGAATGTCGGTGAGGTGTTCGGCGCTTGGTTCGCTCCCGGGGTTGGCATCCTAGCAGGGGTGACGACCCTCGTCGCAAATGCCGCCGGTCCGCTCCTCGCAATCTATCTGCTGGCGATGCGGCTGCCAAAACTCGACTTCGTAGGGACCGCTGCTGTCTTCTTCCTCGCGTTGAACCTCTTCAAAATCCCCTTCATGGGTGGCTTGGGCCTGATCACGGCCGAGAGCCTGCGCCTGAACCTGCTGCTCGCGCCAGCGGTGCTGGTGGGCGCCTGGGGCGGCCGGGCGCTGGTCGCCCGCCTGGACCAGCGGGCGTTCGAAAATGTCGCGCTAGTGCTCAGCGTGATCGCCGCCGCGCGGCTGATGCTCTGAGGTCCGGGGGCACGGGAAACCCATTCGCACCATGCCCCGGATGAACACCCGTCAGCTCTGGGCGGCCAAGCTCGCCGGCCGCCCCATGCCGGCTCCGCGGGGGCCGGCGGTCGCGCTGGCCGGGACGGGCCTGACCCCAAGCGTCGTACCGCCGCGCCTGCCCTTCACTGGGAGGATTCTGGGCATTGATCCCTCGCTGCGCGGCACCGGCCTCGCATTACTGGAGTTGGCGCCCGGCCGCACGCCGTTGCTGCTGCGTTGCCGCACCGTAACCGTGCCTGCGCGTCGTCCGCTCTCCGTCGCGCTGGGCGAGATTCATCGCCACGTGAGCGAGTTTCTCGAGGGGGCCGGCGTGCGGCACGTCGCGCTCGAGCAAACCATCTACGTGCAGAATTTTCAGACCGCGCAGATCCTCGGGGCAGCGCGGGGAGCCGCGATCGCCGCGGCTGCGATCCGGGATCTGCCGGTGTTCGAGTATGCGCCGCTGCGGGTGAAGCAGGCGGTCGCGGGGGCCGGGCGCGCGAGCAAGGAGCAGATGGCGCGTACGGTGATGGCGATCCTAGGTCACGGACGTACCTTAGCCTTTGACGAGGCTGACGCAGCTGGGGTGGCTCTGTGCCACGCCTTCACCTGGCGAGGCTGAGCCCCTTGTTGCCGCGCCCGAAGGAGAGTCTCTTGGGTAGAAACAGTAGAAGCCGACAGCAGTAGCGCGGCGGCGAGAGCCACCGGAAGGACTAGACCGCGCCGTGCTCCAGCCAGCGGCGTACTCGGCCGGCGAGAAAGCCGATGTAAGCGGAGTGATCGTTCAGGCAGGGAATCTGGGTGAAAGATTCGCCGCCTGCCTCAAGAAACGTCTCCTTTCCCTCGCCACTAATCTCCTCGATCGTCTCGAGGCAGTCTGCGACGAAGGCGGGGCAGAGAATTAGGAGCCGCTTGCGGCCCTCTTTAGCGAGCCGCACCAGCTCGTAGTCGGTAAACGGGGAGAGCCACGGCTCGCCCGCGAGTCGTGATTGAAAAGAGACGCTGTGGCGGTCCGGCGCGAGTTGCGCCCGGGCGGCCAGCGCGCGCGTGGTGGCTAGGCATTGCGCCTTGTAACAGGTGGCGTGCAGTGGCGAGCAGGTCGCGCAGCAGTCGGGCACGACCGTGCAGTGCGCCTTGGATGAGTCACCCTTGCGCAGGTGTCGCACCGGGATGCCGTGGTAACTGAACAGCACAAAATCATGGGGCTGCGCAAGGTACGGTGCGGACACGGTGTACAGCGCATCGATGTAGTCGGCGTCCTCGTAGAACGGCTGCACGGACGTGACCCGCATTCCCTTGGCGCGTTGCGCGGCCTCCGCATACACCTTCACCACGACCGTCTCCCAAGACGACATTGCGTAATGGGGGTACTGCGGGAACAGCAGCACCTCGGTCACCCCGTCCGCCGCCATCTGGGCGATGACGTCACCGATGGCGGGCCGTCCATAGCGCATCGCGAGGTACACTGGCGTGTCCGGCCCAAGGTCGGTCGCGAGCTTTTGCTGGACCTTCTGCGAGGTCAGAATCAGCGGCGAGCCTTCGGGGGTCCAGATTTCCTCGTAGGCGTGCGCGGACTTCTTCGGACGCGTCCGCAAGATAATACCCTCTAGGAGTAGCCAGCGCAGCGGGGCCGGCACATCGAGCACCCTTTCGTCGCCCAGAAACTCGCGCAGATAGCGGCGCACGTCCGGGACGGAAGTGGAGTCGGGAGAACCAAGGTTGACCAGCAGGACGGCGCGTTTGGACATTGCGATTGATTCGAGGGAAACGCGGAGGTCGCCGGGGCGCAAGGCGGCGATGGAGAATTGCCTTTGACCGCGGTCGCCCGCGCGCCACGGTCCCCGCTGCCTTCCCTATGTCCTCCTCTCGTCCTCCCGTGCTGCTGGTCATCCGCGATGGCTGGGGCCGCAATCCCGACCCCGCCCAGAATGCTTCTAACGCCGTGGCCCTCGCGCGTAAACCCTGCGATGACCTGCTGCGGTCGCGCTACCCCCACGCGCTGCTGCGCGCCTCGGGGCGGGACGTCGGCCTGCCCGATGGCGTGATGGGCAACAGCGAGGTCGGCCACGAAAACATCGGCGCGGGCCGGATCGTCGACCAGGAATTGGTTCGGCTCAACAAGCTCTTCGAGGAGGGCCTGCTGGCGGGGAATCCGGCGTGGCGCGCGGCGATCGCGCGAGTCCGGGGCAGCGTCACTGCGCGGCTCCACCTGATGGGGATAGTCAGTGACGCCGGGGTGCATGGGATGCTGGAGCATCTCTATGGAATCTTACGCCAGGCCAAGGCGGACGGGCTCCGACCGGACCAGGTGCTAATCCACGCCTTCACCGACGGGCGAGACACGCCGCCGATGAGCGGCCTCGGCTACATCCGTCAGGTGGAGGCCCGTTGTCGGGAGCTGGGTATCGGTGCGATTGCGACCGTGTGCGGCCGCTTCTGGGCGATGGATCGCGACCACCGCTGGGAGCGCGTGCGGCAGGCCTATGAGGTGCTGACCGGCCGGGTGGTGCGCGCCACCGCCCCCAGCGCGGAGGCGGCGGTGCAGGCCTACTATGAAGCCCCGCTTACCGAGACCCAGAAGGGCGACGAGTTCGTCCCCGCGACGGCAATCCTCGGGGCGGACGGGGCCCCGCGCGGTTTCATCCGGGACGGCGACGCCGTGGTGTTTTACAATTACCGGGGCGATCGCCCGCGCGAGATCACGCGCGCCTTCGTCCAGCCGGATTTCGCGGCCTTCGACCGCGGCCCGCAGCTCGACCTGCACTTCGCGACGATGACCGAATACGAGAAGGGCCTCCCCGTGCACGTCATCTCGGGCAAGCCGCCCGCGTTGCGGAACATCCTCGGCGAGGTCGTGAGCCGCGCCGGCATCGCCCAGTTCCGCTGCGCCGAGACGGAGAAGAACCCGCACGTCACCTTCTTCTTCAACAATTACCGGGCGGATCCCTTCCCCGGCGAGGAGCGCGCCTGCCCTGCCAGCCCCAAGGTGGCCACCTACGACCTGCAGCCGGAGATGGCCGCGGCGGAGGTCACCCGCCTTGCGCGCGAGGCGATCCTTGGCGGCCGCCACGGGCTGATCGTGGTCAATTACGCCAATCCGGATATGGTCGGCCACACGGGTTCCCTGCCGGCCACGATCCGCGCCGTCGAGGCGACGGACGCCGGCGTCGGGGAACTCCTGGCGGCGCTCGCGACGCGCGGGGGCAAGGCGCTGGTCGTCGCCGACCACGGCAACGCGGAGCAGATGTGGGACCCGACCGTGAACGGGCCGCACACCGCGCACACGCTGAACCTGGTCGAGGCATTCGTGGTCGGGGAGGAGTTCGCGGCCGGCAAGACGCGTCTCCTTGAGGGCGGACGGCTGGCCGACATCGCCGCCACGGTGCTTGCGCTGTTGGGCCTGCCCCAGCCGCCGGAGATGACCGGCCGCAGCCTGATCCTCGGCTGAAGCGGTTCGGACGTCGGCGCCGGTCAGTAGGTGCCCTTGACGCCAAAGGTCCAATTGGTGCCGTTCACCTCGTAGAACTGCACCACGGGCGCGTTGGCGCCGACCTGCTCCATAATCCGGTAAGGCTCGTTGAAGAGGTTGCGGGCCGAGAAGAATAGGCTGTAGCGCGCCGTCAGCCGGTAACCGCCACCGAGGTCGACATTCGCGCGGTGACGGTAGAAGCGCGGATTGCCGGTGACGGTCGTGGGATAGTCATCCCGCCACGTCGCCGAGGCATAGAGATTGAAGCCGCGGTGGGCGTAGCTGAGGCCGCCGTTGACGGAGTGGGGGATGAGGTTCGCGCGGCGCAGGCTCGCGTAGCTGCGGGTGTAGCTGGCCCGGACGTTGAGCCCGCGCCACACGCCGGGCAGAAACGAGAGGCTCTGCGAGTACTCCAGCTCCATCCCGCGGACGGTGACATCATTGGCGCTCGGGGTCGTGGTGATGAACTCGTAGTTCGAGAGGTCGAGATCCCCCTGGTAACCGAACTCCGCCGCGGTCAGCCGGCTGGTGATGAAGAGGCCCTTCACGTTGTTCTGGTAGACGTTCGCGGCCAAGATCCCGACGGGCTCGAAGTAGTAGGCCAGCCGCGCGGCCAGGTTGCGCGAGGTCTCCGGCTTCAGTCCGGTGTTTGGGGCGCTGACGGTGAGGTTGTCGTCGTTGATGACCCAGACGCCGGCGACATCGCGGAAGGTCGGCCGGCGGATGGTGGAGCTGAAGCCGAGCTGCGCGTCGAGGTTGGGCCCGGCCTTGAACTTGAGCGACGCGCTGGGGAACAGGTTGTCGTACGCGCCGGTCCGGTGCACCTTAGGCTGGCTGAAGAACTGGTACTTGAGCCCGTCAATGATGGTCGCGCGGCCGTTCGTCTCGGCGAAGCCCGCCGCCGCCAGCTCCCGCACCGAACGGGGGCTGAACTCCAGCGAGTCCGTGCGCGTCTCCTCACGGCGGAGGCCCGCGCGCAGGATGAAGCGGCCCACGGTGGCCGTGCCCATCAGGAACGCGGCGTCGATCGTCTCCTCGTAATTCCGCCGGTTGCCGATGAAGGCGTTGTAGAAGTTGGCCGCGGTGATCGTCTGGCTGAACCGCGCCGGGTTGTCCCGGTAGAAGGCCCCCATCCGGACCAGGTCGGGCATCCACACGGTGCCCCAGTTGAGCGAGCGCACCGAGGAGTCGGTGTTCGTCGCGCCCATATCGAAGTCGAAGGGTGACTTGAAGTCCGCCCACGCGCCGAGCGCCGGGGCGCCGTTCAGGTTGTAGCGGAGGGACTCGGTATCGAGGCGGAAGTCCCGGATCTCCAGCCGGCGCTTGAGCCCCGCCTTCCAGCTCACGGGCAGCACCCGCGTGGTGCGCAACGAGGCGATCAGCTCCCCGCCGTAGACGTCGGTGAGCGCGTAGCGCCCGTCATCGATCGTGATCGTCGGGTTGGAGAAGCTCCCCCCGCGGTCCCAGTCGGGCCCGCCCACCTGGATGAGCTTCCAGTCCGCCGACTTGTTGTCGGTGCGGCGGGCGGAGAACGTGACGCCCGTGGCGACGGGACCGCCGGCATCGCGGATCGAGCCCCGGCGTCCGCGGGGGTCGTACCAGCTGATAGAGTTGGAGCCCGAGAACTTGCCCTCGAGGGTGAAGGCGCCGCGGCGGAATTCGAAGCGGGGCACCGCCGTGATGGTCTGGCCCTGCTTCACGATCGCAGCGGGATTGGCCGTCACGGTCGCGTTCGGCGCGCTGGTCACGAAGTCGAGCAGGGGATTCGCGCCGAGCACCGTGTTGCGCGCGCCGGTGCCGAAGGTGAGCGCGCGCTGCGGGTTGTTGAGATCCGCGTAGTTGTAGAGCAGGCCGAGCGACAGGACCAACTCGGGGGTGGCGCGGAAGTCCGAGGTCAGGTTCACCGTGGAGCGCCGGTTGGTGCGCGGCGCGTGCAGGAAGGCGAGGGACGTCGGCACCACCGGCCGCGGGTCCGCCGCGGTCGGGGTGTAGTTGTAGGTGATGGTCGTGCGCGCGTTGGCGGAATAGGCCATCGACTCGCTGATGTTCAGGTTCACGCCGAGGCGCTTGTTCAGGAACACATCCGAGTAGTCGATGATCCCCCCGGGGTGGATCTTCCGCGACAGGCGGTCGTCGGGTCCCGGGGACTCGTCGAGGTTAAAGCGCGCCGAGAACGCGGTGACGTTCGCCTGCACCGAGACCCGGCGCCCGGCACGGTCGAAGGCGCGCTTGGTCTTGAGGTTGATCGTGCCGGCCGGGGCGTTCGCGTCCACGTCGGCGCTGATGGTCTTGGAGACCTCGATCGATTCCATGCTGGCGAGGGAGACCTGCTCGAAGCTGAACGCGCGCGCGTTGCCGGACGCGCCCTGGTTGGCGTCCGCGCTCGCCAGCGAGACGCCGTCGAGAGTCACCTGGGTGTACTCCGAGTCGAGGCCGCGGAGGCGGATGGTGCGGATCTCGCCCTGCACGAGGTCGAGCTCGACGCCGGGCATATGCTTGAGGAACTCGCCGACGTTGCCCTCCGCGACGTCCCCGAAGACGTCCGAGGCCACGCTGTTGGTGATGTTCATCGAGTTACGCTGCTCCATGATCGCTTTGGCGTTCCCCTCGCGCTCGGAGCTGATAACAAAACGCTCCAGCCGCACGGTTCCGTCGGCGGCCGCGGACTGCAAGGCACTGACCAGCTCAAAGTCGCGGGTGACGACGGCTCCCGGCGCCACCGTGACGGCGGCCGTCTCCGTGCGGTAGCCGGTGAAGGCCACGTTCAGGCGGATGGTTCCCGCCGGCACCCCAGGCAGGGTGTAGACCCCCGCGTCCTCCGAGACCGCCTGCAGCGTGGTGCCCTCGACGCTGATCCGCGCGTTGCGCACATACTCACCCGAGGCGGGGTTGAAGATGCGGCCGGTGATCGTGCCCGCGGTCTGGGCCGCGGCGAACGGGGCCAGCAGGCAAAGCAGCAGCGGCAGGGCGGAAGCGAAAGGGCGGGGCATGGCGGGGCTGGGTTCAGCCTCCAGCATTGGCGGATGCGGGCCCACCGGCCAAGCCCGCAATCGCAGCCCGGGGGCGGAGCCGCCGGACCCGCCCCCGTTGCGGACCGTAACTCAGAAGCGCCGGGACAGCTCCAACGTCCAGGTCCGGCCGGGGAACATCGTGCCGTGGACGGACGGGGAGTAGCCGAGCGCGCCGGAGGTCAGGGGCGGATCGCGGTCGAGGAGGTTCACGACGCCGAGGCGCACGTTGGTGTTGCGCACCAGGGACGCGGCCTCGCGGCCGAAGCGGTAGCCGGCGAAGGCGTTGTAGGTGATGACCTCCCCGATCACGTAGCGGTAGAGGAAGCGGCCGCTGTCGAACTGCTTTGCGATGTAGCGGGGCTCGCCCAAGGAGGTGTAGGTCGCTGCAGTCGTGGTGGCGGAGTCGGCGAAGCGGCCGATGTAGTAGCCGCTCAGGCCGCCGGTCCACGCGCCCTTGCGCCAGGTGACGCCGGTGGTGCCGCGCCAGCGCGTGTTCCCGTCGACCTCCATCCGCTCGATGAACTCGGGCACGCCACCCGGGACTTCGCGGCGCTGATAGTTGCGCGCGAGGTAAGACCAGTCAGCGGCGATCGTGAACTTGCCGAGGCGGTCCCACGGGATTTGGTAGGCGAGGCTCAGATCGACACCGCTGGCGTACGACTGCGCGAGGTTTTGGAACTGGATGCTGCGGGAAAGAATGTTGCCCACGACGGCGGCCTGCTGCGCGGGCGGGCGGCCAGCGTTGTAACCGGCAAACGCGGCGACGTCGGCGGCGGTGGGCGCCGTGCGGATGATCGCAGGGTCGCCCTTGTAGTTCGCGGTGCCCGAGCCGAGGTCGATCTGCGCGAGGCTGCGGCCAGCCGCCAGCTGCGCCTGAGTGTAGGCGTTCAGCTTGGAGGCGTCGCTATTGAAGAGCTGCGCGTCCGTGTAGCTCCCGATGATGTTGGTCTGGTCGATCTGCCAATAGTCGGCGGTGAGTGTGAGCCCCTTGACGCCCGGCACCTCCACTACGAGGCCGGCGCTCTTGCCCTCGGACTCCACGGGCTTGAGTGCGAGGTTACCCGTGGAGTAACGGCGCATGATGTAGGTGGCGTTGCCGACCGTCTGGTTGCGGTAGACGTCGGTCTGTCCCGGCGCGCTGTCTACGATGAAGCGGGTGGGGGCGTAGAGGGTGGGCAGGTTCGGCGCTGCGAAGCCCTCGTTGTAAGAGGCGCGCACCATCACGCCGGTCGACGGCTTCCAATTCACGCCCACCTTCGGGCGGGTGGTGTTGCCGAAGTCGCTGTAGCGCTCGTGGCGGGCGGAACCGGTCAGTTCGAGCGAGTTGAGAAACGGCAACTTGTGCCGCGGGGCAACCAACGGGATGACGGCTTCCGCGTAGGCGCTGGAGACGCCGCGGTTACCCGTGGAGTCAGGGGCGTAGGAGGCGACCAGATAGTCGTTATCGTTCTCGTTCAGGCCCGAGCCCGGCGGGTTGCTGCCGACATAGGCCGGGCGGGTGTCGAGGAACTGCTCGCGGCGGTACTCGGCGCCGGCCGCGACGGAGACGGTGTTGCCCCAGAAACGGAAGAGCGGACCGCTCACCCGGGCATCCCCGCTGGTCAGCGCGCTGAAGCCGTCGTGCCGCCACTTCTGGACGAAGGTGTCGAGGACGCCCTGCGGGTTGGTGTACGGACGGTCATAGACCACGGCGTTGCTCGCGACGCGGAAGGTGGCCCCGAAGGGGTTGAACGCCGTGGCATCCGTGCGCAGCAGCGCGCGCTGGAACAGGGACTCCCGCGCGGCGTTGCTGGAGACATCCGCGGTGTAGGCGCGCGTGTGCAGGGTGGCGACCTCCCAGGTCCAGCCATCGAGGAAGCGGCCCCGCAGGCCCGCCACGCCGCGGTAGACGCCGGAGTTGACCTCGATCAGCTCGGGGCCGACGTCCTTCAGCAGCACGGAGACCATCACGATCTGCTGGGGATTGCCGGTCAGCCGCGCGGTGCCGTCGGCGTTGGGCGCCCCGGCCGGATGATAGAAGCGGCCGCCGTAAGGGTTGAAGGGATTGTCGACGCTCATCGGCGCGAACTGGTCGGAACCGGGCGCGTTGAGCTGCACCGGCTGCCGGCGGATCTTCGCCTGCGCGTGGTAGAACGAGAAGTCCGCAAAGGCGGTCACACGGTCGTTGAGGTCGTACTCTAGGCCCGTGAAGAAGTTCTGGCGGTCCGAGCGGTTGTGGCCCGTGTTCTGGTACTCGTTGATGTTGGTGAAGAACTCGGGGCTCGCGGCGCGG
>SYDD01000391.1 GCA_005786775.1 Opitutaceae bacterium | reverse complement strand
GGTCTCCCGCATCACGATGGCGTCGTCCACCACGCCGCCCACCGAGAGGGTGAGGGCCAGCAGGGAGATGTTGTTGATGCTGAAGCCGCAGAAGTACATCACCCCGAACGTGCCGACGATGGCGATCGGCATCGCGATGCTCGGGATGATCGTCGCCGAGAGGGTGCGGAGGAATAGGAAGATCACCAGCACCACCAGGAGGATCGCGAGCAGCAGGGTGAACTTCACGTCGTGCACCGACTCCCGGATCGCCTCGGAGCGGTCGAGGTAGACCTCCAGCTTGATCGAGTCCGGCAGCTGTGCTTGGAACGCGGGCAGCAGTGCCTTGATGCCATCGACGACCGCGATCGTGTTGGTGCCCGGCTGGCGTTGGACGGACAGCAGGATAGCGCGGCGTGGGTTGCCGCCCCCGGCGAATGCCGGATCCTCGGTGCCATCCTCCCGGAACCGCTGGTCGAACCAGCTCGCGGACTTCTCGTTCTCTACACCGTCCTCGACCCGCGCCACGTCGGCCAGGCGCACCGCGGCGCCGTTACGGTAGCTCACGATCACTTGGCGGAAACCCTCCGCGTTCTTGAGCTGCCCGGTGGCGAGCAGGGTAGTCGCCTTGTGGGCGCCGTCGAGCGTGCCGGCCGGGAGATTGACGTTGTTGTTGTCCAGCGCCGAGCGCACCTCGTCGATGCCGATGCCGCGTGCCGCCAGCGCCCGCGGGTCGAGCCGCACGCGCACCGCGTACTTCTGGGCCCCGAGCACGCCTACCTGCGAGACGCCGTCAACCGTCGAGATCCGCTGCGCCAGGATCGTCTCGGCGTACTCGTTCACCTCGGCGAGCGTGAGCGTGTCCGAGGTCAGCGAGAGCAGCATGATCGAGTCGTCCGCCGGGTTGTTCTTCCGCAGGGTCGGCGGGTTCGGCATGTCCCGCGGCAGCCGGCGCTGTACAGCCGCAATCGCCGCTTGGACGTCCTGCGCGGCGGCGTCGAGGTTGCGGTCGAGGTTGAACTGGATCGAGATCTGTGTGCTGCCGAGGGCGCTGACGGACGTCATCGCCTCGAGGCCCGCCACGCTGGAGAACTGCTGCTCCAGCGGGGTGGCAACCGAGGCCGCCATCGTCTCCGGGCTGGCCCCGGGCAGGCTGGCTGAGACCGAGATGGTGGGGAAATCGACGCTGGGCAGGTCGTTGACCGGCAGCTTCTGGTACGCCATCCAGCCGAAGAGGGTGATCGCGGCGGTGACGAGGGTCGTCATCACCGGGCGGCGGATGAAGGGTTCGGGGATGTTCACGGCTTGGCGATCTCCTTCCCGGCCTTGCTTTCCTTGGCGGCCTTCGGGGCGGGGCGGGCCCCGCCGGCCGGGTCGCGGACGTCTACCGCGCGGCCGGGCACGACGCGCAGCTGTCCCTCGGTCACGACGGTCTCGCCCGCCGCGAGGCCCTGGGTGATCACCGCCTCGGCGCCCACAGTGCGCTCGACCACAACGGGCCGGAGTTCGGCGGTGCGGTCTGCCTTGACGACGTAGACGTACTGCCCGGCCTGCGAGGTCTGGAGGGCGCTGGACGGGATCGCGAGGACCTCCGGGTTCGCGAGGGTCACCGCGATGGTCACGAACTGCCCCGGCCAGAGGCGCTGGGCCGGGTTGGGAAAGGCGGCCTTCAGGCGGAGGGTGCCGGTGGCGGACTCCACGGCGTTGTCGAGGAAGGTCAATTCTCCGAGCTCCGGTTTCTCGTCCGCGCCGGGGGGCGTGGCGGCGACGGCGAGCTGGCCGGCCGCGCGGTAGCGCTGGAGCGCGCCGAGGTACTGTTGGGGCACGCCGAAGGTGACATTGATCGGGCTCAGCTGGTGGATGGTGGTGAGGGGCGCGCCGGTGTCGTTCGCGCGCACGATGTCGCCCTCGTGGAGGGTGATCTGGCCGGAGCGGCCGGCGAGGGGCGCGCGGATCGAACAGTACTCAAGCTGGATCCGGGCGGTGGCGAGGCGCGATTCCACGGCGAGAGCCTCGGCCTCGAGGGCGCGGGCCGCGTCATTGATCTTCTCGAATTGTTCCTTGGAGACCATTTGGTCCGCCGTGAGGCTGCGGTACCGGGCGACCTGGGCGCGGGCGGTCTCCAGCTGCACCCGCACCTTCTGGAGGTCGGCCTCGGCCGACTGTAGGGCGTTCCGGAACGGGCGGGGGTCGATCTCGAGGAGTAACTCCCCCTCGCGCACGTCCTGACCTTCCCGGATCACGCGCTTGCGGAGCGTCCCGGTAACCTGCGAGCGGACGGCGGTGCTGCGGATGGGCTCGACGGCGCCGATCGCCTCCAGCGCGAGGGGCACGACCTTGCGCTCGACCTTGGCGACCAGCACGGGGGCGGCGCCGCCCTTGGCGCCCTTGCCCGCCTTGCCCCCGCCACCGGCGGGAGACTGGCCGCCGCAGCCCACGAGGAGCAGGAGGGCAGGGGCGAGCGCGAGGGCGAGCCGGAGGCGCGCAAGGGGAGAGAGACGCATCGTCATAATCGGGCGGTGGGGTCGGGACGGCCGGCGGCCGGTGGGCCAGCAGTTGGTCGCGCCGGCCCGCGGTTGTCAAAGGCGGGGCGCGTCGCTCCGGGTGTTTTTTCACCCGGCCCTGGCCAAACCTTTTCCTTGCTTGGTCCGGCGGCCGGGATTTCGCTCCGGGTCATTTTTCCCGATGAAAGTCCTCGTCGCCGACAAGATCTCGCCCAAGGGAGTCGCCTATTTGCGCCAGCAGCCGGGCTTTGAAGTTGTCGAGGCCTACGGCTCCTCGCCCGAGAAGGTGCTGGAGCTGGTGCGGGACGTCCACGCGATCGCCGTCCGCTCCGAGACCCGGATCACCGCGGAGGTCTTCCGCGCCGCGCCCCTGCTCAAGGTGGTCGGCCGCGCTGGGGTCGGGGTGGACAATGTCGACGTCGAGGCCGCCACCAACCACGGCGTGGTCGTGATGAACACGCCCGCCGGCAACACGATCGCCACCGCCGAGCTCACGTTCACGCACCTGCTGTGCGGTGCCCGCCCCGTGCCCCAGGCTTGCGCCTCGATGCGCGCCGGGCAGTGGGACCGCAAGTCGTTCTCCGGCATCGAGCTCTTCCGCAAGACGCTCGGCATTGTTGGCCTCGGCCGCATTGGC
>SYDD01000390.1 GCA_005786775.1 Opitutaceae bacterium | reverse complement strand
GCGGCGCAGACCGGCCTGGAGCTCGACGGGGCGCAACTCGCGACGGCGCGCGGCGCGGGCCGGGCGAACACCCTTTTCGACGTGCCGACGGCGAACATCTCGCGCGTCGAGGTCTCCAAGGTGCCCACCCCCGACAAGCCGGCCAACAGCCTTGGTGGCTCGATGAACATCATCCGCCGCAACGGCTTCGAGGCCCGGCGCCCCTCGTTCTCGTACCAGCTGTACCACGTGATCGACGACCGCGACGGGATCACGATCGCCGGCGGGCCCCGCGGCCCCTCCGCCGATTTCGCCCCGCGCTGGCAACCCGCCTCCGTCGAGCTCAGCGGCCTCGTCCCGGTGAGCCGCAGTTTCGCCTTCAACCTTGCCGCCAGCCAGACCTGGCGTCGCAACCCGATGGAGCGCGACCGCAACCTCGACACGCTCGCCGAGTGGAACCTCGTGAACGGCTTCCAGCGCTCCGTCACCTGGCAAAGCCTCGACCAGATCTTCCGCACCTGGACGTTCCAGCTGGGCGCCGACTGGCGCCTATCCGCGCGCGACACCCTCAACGCGACGGTGCAGCACCGGGGCATCCGTAACAACATCATGCGCGTCGACCTCGCCGTGAACTACGGGGTCGGCGCCACCGGGGACCGCCGCTTCACCCAGGGCTCCCCTGCCGGCAACGGCACCGTCACGCAGGCCGCGGGCGACAACGGCGATTCCGGGGCCGACACCACGCACGCGACCCTGAAGTACCAGCGCCGCGGCGGCCTCTGGCGCGTCGACGCGCTCGGCGCCCACTCCTACTCCACCTCCTTCTCGGCTGACCTCGACAACGGGCACTTCAATAATATGCCGGCGACGATCACCGGCCTCGTCCTCCGGGGCGAGGGAGTAGGTGAGGGCGGGGGCGTTATCCCCGCCCGCTACACCGCGACCCGGGGCGGCGTTCCCGTCGATATTTTCGACGGCGCCAACTACGTCCTCGGCAACCCCTCGTCCTCCCAGCAGAAGACCCACGCGCACCAGACCACGGCCCGGGTCGACGTCACCCGTGAGTTCAGCGGCGCGCTGCCGTGGTCCCTTAAGACGGGTCTTTACGGGATGCGGATGGACCGCGACCGGCGGGTGCGGAACCGCACCTGGACCTTCCGGCCCAACGGCCTGACGTCCACCGCGGCACGCACCGCGGGCAACTTCGACGTGTTCGACGGGGAGTTCCTGGCCACCGCACCCTCCGTGTTCGGCCGCCGGATGGGCTGGCTCAGCAGCGTGAAGTTCCACGACCTCTTCCGGCAGCGGCCCGAATGGTTCGTGCTCGACGAGCCCGGCTACCACCAAGCCCTCGCGAACAACTCGACCGCGCTCACCGAGACCATCACCGCCTCCTACCTGCGCGGCGACGTGCGGCTCCTCGATCGCCGGCTGCTGCTGGTGGGCGGGGTGCGGTACGAACACACCCGTGACACGGGCCGCGGGGTGCTCAACGACCCGACCGCCCAGTACGTGAAGGACGCCCGCGGCAACCTCGTCCTCACCAACGGTGCGCCCCTGCTCGTGACCACCGATCCGCTCGCCCTGCGGAAGCTCCGGTACGTCGAGCGCGGTGCCCGCGCCACCCGCGATTACGACGGCTGGTATCCGAGCCTGAATGCGACTTACACGATCACCGAAAACCTGCTTCTGCGCGCGGCCTACGCCCGCACCATCGGGCGTCCTGACCTTGGCCTGATCATCCCCGGGGTGAGCGTCAGCGAGCCCACCGCGGCCCAGCCGACCATCTCCGTCAACAACACGGGCCTGAAGCCCTGGACGGGCGACAACTTCGACCTCTCGCTCGAAACCTACGCGGTGAAGGGCGGATCGGGCTCGATCGGCGTGTTCCGCAAGGACATCCGGGACTTCTTCGGCAGCGTCCTCTCCGACGCCACGCCCGAGTTGATCGCCCTCTACGGGTTGCCGGCGGACCCGCTCTACCTGAATTACGACGTGGCGACGCGCACCAACGTTGGCCGCGTGCGGATCATCGGCTACGAGCTCGGCTACACCCAGTCGCTGCTCTTCCTGCCGACTTGGGCGAGCGGCCTGCAGGTGTTCCTCAACGCCACGCGGCTGGAGCTTTCCGGAAGCAACACGGCGGATTTCGAGGGTTACGCGCCGCGCGACTACGCGGGGGGCATCAACCTTGTGCGGCCGCGCTACTCCGTGAAGCTGAGCTTCACCTACCAGGGCGAGACGCAGCAGAACGCCGTCGCCGCCAACGTCGCGAACGGGATCCCGCCCGGAACCTTCCAGTACAAGGCGCGCGTGCTCCGGGTCGGGCTCAATGCCCAGTACAGCTTCTCCCCGCGGCTGGCCGCGTTCGGGTCGATCAACAACCTCAACGGACGTGGTTTCGTGATCGGCAACCGGCGGTACGCGGCGGACACACCCGAGCCGATGCGCACCCGCCGCCAGCAGGAGCTCGGCGCCACCGTGATCTTCGGGATTAAGGGACAGCTCTAAGTCGTTCCGGGGCAGCGACTTGGTTTAAAATGCCCGGGGATCGGCCCGCAGGTGGCGCTCGAGCTCCGGGGTGTCCGGCAGGCGCAGGTTGGCCGCATCCCACCTCAAGCGCCGGCCCGGGGCCCGGAGCGCGATGTTCCCGAGCATCACCACCTCGGTGAGCGGCGCGGCGTATTCGAAGCTCGAGCCGGGTACCGGTCCGCCCTTGCACGCGGCGATCCACTCCTTGAAGGGGTCGCCGCCAGGGACGCGCGGGATCGTCTTGGG
>SYDD01000063.1 GCA_005786775.1 Opitutaceae bacterium | reverse complement strand
CTACCAGATGGTGAAGGACCTCCGCACGGGCGTGAGCACCAGCGACACCCAGGGGGTGCTCGACGGCGACCTCGACCGCTTCATCAACGCGTGGCTCCGCGCCGGCTGCCCGCGTCACCGTAACAAGGAGATCCAGATGGACGACGAGTGAGCCCGGCCCGCACCGGCTCACGCCCGTCCTTCCCTTCCCGGCGATGCCCTTGTCCCCGGCGGAACTCCGAGGCGCCTTCGCCGCGCAAAGCCTCTTCGAGGCGAAGTCCTGGCGCCTCTCGCCGGAAGCCTGGCCGCTGACGGGCGCGCAGGTTGCCGAGCTGGAGGCGATCGGGACGGCGTGCCTCGAGTTCCACTCCGCATTGGAGACGCTGTACCTCCGCTCTGCGGCGGGCCGCAACCTGCTCCGCAACCGTCCCCTAGTGGCGCCCTGGGTCGCGGAGTACCTCGACCGCGGCAAACCGCCGGAACTCGTCGCCCACGGCCGACACCCCGCCAACCGCGGCACCCTGCCGACCCTGCTACGCCCCGATTTACTCCTCACCGCGGAGGGCTGGGCCCTCACCGAGCTCGACTCCGTCCCGGGGGGCGTGGGGCTCACCGCCTTCCTCAACCGACTCTACGCGGGTACGGGGAAGATCCTTGGGGCGGACGACGCGCTGGTGACGCGATTCCACGCGGCCCTCGCGGCGCTCCGTCCCGCGGTGCGCAACCCGGTGATCGCGCTCGTGGTCAGCGCGGAGTCGGCTACCTATCGGCCGGAGATGGAGTGGCTGGCCCAGCAACTGCAGCTGCAGGGCAGGCGGGTGCACTGTGTTCGGCCCGAGGAACTTTTCCCGCTGGGCGCGACGCTGTGCTTTGCGGTCGATGGGAATCCGGAGCGCGTCGATATCGTCTACCGTTTCTTTGAGCTGTTCGACCTGCCGAATATTCCGGCGCACCGCTTCATCCTCGAGGCGTGGGAGGCAGGGGAAGTGGCAGTCGCTCCTCCCCTGCGCGCCTTCCAGGAGGAGAAGCTCGCGCTCGCCCTATTCCACCACCCGAGGCTGCGGGACTTCTGGGCCGAGGCGCTCACTGTCGGGGCGCGCCGGACCCTCTCCGCGTTGATCCCGCCCACGTGGATTCTCGACCCAGCCCCGCTGCCTCCTGGCGCGGTACTCGACGGTCCGCTGGTCGGCGGCCGGCCGCTGCACGACTGGCGGGAACTGGCCTCCGCCTCGCAAAAGGAAAGGGATCTGATCCTGAAGATCAGTGGTTTTCACGAGTCCGCCTGGGGGGCGCGCGGGGTGACGCTCGGCAGCGATGTCCCGCGCGAGGTCTGGCAGGCTGCTATTGAGCAGGCCCTCGCGGAGGCGACGCACCATCCCCGCGTGCTGCAGGTGTTCCGCAAGCCCCGCCTGCTGGAGCATCCGATTTACCCCGCCGACGCCACCGCAGCCGCCGACGCGCATCCGCAGCCGGGCAGGCTCCGGCTGTGCCCCTACTATACCGTCGAGGCTGGCACGACGCGGCTTGCTGGCGCGCTCGCGACCTTCTGCCCGGCGGACAAGAAGATCATCCATGGGATGCAGGACGCCGCCCTGCTACCTTGCTGGCGGGCTGATTGAGCCAAGTCGGCGGCCGGCGGTCCCTCCGCCGGTTTAGCGGGCGGCGGCGCGGCGGAGTCGGTCGTTGATCGCTAGCGCGAAGCCATCCTCGCCCAGCGCCGACTCGAGGTGGAGGTGTCGGTAACCCGCCACGTCGAGCTCGCGCAGGCACGCGAACAGGCGCCGGGCCGCGTTCCGCAGGTCGCCGCGGGCATCGAGCCAGCGCACGTTTGGCCGGACGCGGCCAGGCGGGCGGGCGAGGAATAGCCAGGCCTCGTCTGCGGGCCCCGTGGCGGCCGCGGCGGGATCCAGCCGCGCGTGCAGCGTGGCCGGGGTGCGGGGGCTGTAGTGGCGGGCCAGTTGGCCCGGCGCGACTTGGGCCCGCCGCGCACTGCCGACGGGGCTGCCGTTCGCGACGCGCACGCCGAGCACCTGTTCCAGCTGCGCGCGCGAGATCGCGCCGGGGCGCAGTAGTGCAGGCCGCTCCGGGTCGCGTAGGTCGACGATGGTCGACTCGACCCCGACCGCGCAGGGTCCACCGTCGAGGATGTGTTCGATCCGCGCGCCGAGGCCAGCGCGGACATGTTCCGCGGTCGTGGGGCTGACGTAGCCGAAGGGATTTGCGCTGGGCGCCGCGAGAGGGCGTCCGGTGAGGCGGAGAAGCCGGCGGAAAAGCGGGTGGGCGGGCACGCGCACGGCGATGCTGGGCAGTCCGGCAGAGACCAGCGCGGGTACGGAGGCGTGCCGCGGGAGCACGAGCGTCAGGGGGCCGGGCCAGAAGGTCGCAGCAAGCCGGCGCGCGGCGGGATTGCCCTCGGCCACCGACTCGAGTTCGGCGGCGGCGGCGAGGTGGACGATCAGCGGGTCCGTGGCCGGCCGGCCCTTCGCACGGTAGATGCGGGTACAGGCGCGCGCGTCGAGGGCGTCCGCGGCCAGACCGTAGACCGTCTCGGTTGGTACCGCGACAAGGCCGCCGCGGCGCAACACGCCTGCGAGGCGGGCGAGATTGCGGGCGGAGCCGGAGTAGATGCGGGCGCGGCGGGACGGAACGGGCATCGGGTTCAGACAGGCGGCCAGACCCGCCAGGCGCCAGCCGCAAAACATCCTGGTTCAACTGTTGGCTGGTCGCAGGGTAGGGCCCTCGGACCAGCGGGCCGAAATCATCGTGGTCGATGGCCACGCCGGGATGCCGGTCTCGTTGCGCTGCAGCTGGGCGATGAGCAGTTCGGCGGCGCGGGCGCCTAGCAGGCGCGGTTGCAGGTCGAGGCCACCGCAGGGCTGGTCGGCCATGTCGAGGTTTAGGCAGGCGAAGCCGTGGGTTTTGGGGAGGCAGGCGCCGGCCGCCTCCATCCAGCCGATCGCCGGCGCGTGGTGGCTCAGCACGACGTCCGGCTGCTCGCGGCGGAACCAGGCGGTGAACGCCGGCTGCGCGTAGGTTTCCACGTTCAGGGGGCGCGTGCGGTCGGCCTTGGGGAGTGACTCCTGGAATGCCCGGAAGGCCGCGCTCCAGCGGAACTGCAGGCGCTCGTCCTGCTGGCGTTGAAGGTAGAGGCCGGGCCGGCGGTAGCCCCGGGCGAAGAGGAGGCGCAGAGCGCCGAGGAGCGAGCGGTACTGATCCGAGCAGACGGCGTGCAGCCGGGGGCGTTCGATAAGATAATCGGTGTACACCCCGGTGAAGTGGGTCCAGTCGAGGGCGGACAGGTCCGGCGGCAGCCAGGAGGGTAGCAGCGCGACGGCCCCGATGCCGCGCGACTGCAGAATCGAGCCGAGCCGGGGCACGCTCAGCCCTTCGGTGCCGGCGGTGAAACGTTCGAGCTTGAAGCCCAAGTCGGTGGCGCGATCCGCAAGGCCCTGCGCGAGCTTGCGGTGATATGCGGCCGCGCCCTCGGGTCGCTGGGCCTCGTGGAAATCCACTGCCGCGAGCACCCCGCGGAACTCGCTCCCCCGCGAGCGCCGCAGTTCCGACATCAGCGCGCCCGCGAGCGGGTTGCGCCGGTAGCCGGCCGCCTCCGCCGCCCGCCGTACCCGCTCCGCGGTCCGGGGATCCACGCGCGACGATCCGCGCAGCGCGTCGGATACGGTGGTGCGCGAGAGAGCGAGCTCCTTCGCGAGCGTGCGCAGGGTAGGGGTGACGGGGGACATCGTCGGACTGTCCGCACAGTCCGGCCGTGGGCTGGGATGGCAATGTGTTTCTTGTTGCCGCAGGTCCCGCGCGGGCCTCGCTTCCGGGCGCGCCCGCGCGATCCCTCGCCGTCAACCCTACTCGATGCTCTTTGGCTCTCTGCACGTCCTCGACGTAGCGATCATTGCCGGATACCTGCTCGCGGTCTTGTACCTCGGTTACCGGGCGTCGCGGGCGGCAAAATCGGAGGAAGGCTTCTTCCTGGCCGGGCGCGGACTGGGCAAACTCTACCAGTTTTTCCTCAACTTCGGGAACTCGACCGAGCCCCAAGGCGCGGTGAGCACCGCGAGTTTCGTTTACCAGCAGGGCGCGCCGGGGTGCTGGCTCTCTTTCCAGACGGTCTTCATGAATCCCTACTTCTGGTTCATGAACGTGTGGTTCCGGCGGGTGCGGCTCACGACCCTGTCGGATCTCTTTGAGGATCGCTTCGCGAGTCGGGGCCTGAGCCTGTTCTATGCCTCTTTCCAGATTTTGGTCGCCTGCGTGTTCCTCGGCTTCGGCAACGTCACCGCCTACAAGATCGCCTCCTCGCTGGTGGTGAAGCCCGAGGCCGCGTGGACCGGGGTCGAGCGGGCCGGGGTCGAGGGGTACCGCGAGTGGAAGGCCCTCGAGCGCGAGCAGCGCGAGGGCCGGCTCGCGCCGGCCGCCCAACCCCGCCTCGAGCAACTGCGCGACCGCGCGGCGCGGGGGGAGTTGTCCAGCCAGGTGACCCTGCTCGACGACGTGCTCTTCTACGCGGTGTTCACGCTGGTGGTGGGCACGTACATCGTGATGGGGGGGATGGCGGCCGCCGCCGCGAACGAGGGGCTGCAGAGCATCCTCATCATCGCCTTTTCCGTGATCCTAATCCCGACCGGCCTCGCCGCGATCGGGGGCTGGGCCGAGCTGGGACGCAAGGTGCCGGCCCATCTCTTCGACCTCTTCGGCTCCGGGGGCGCGGGCCAGTTCTCGGTGCTGGGCCTCGTTGCCATCCTGCTCGTGAGCGTGGTCCAGAACGCCGGGCTGAGCCACAACATGGGCATCTGCGGCTCGGCGCGGGACGAGTTCGCCGCGCGTTCGGGGGTCTCCGGCACCTACCTGAAACGGCTGATGATCATCCTCTGGGCGTTCGCCGGGCTGATCGCGGTGGCCCTCTTCGGCCCGGGCGGGCTTTCCGACCCCGACACGGCTTGGGGCGCGATGTCCAACCGCCTCCTCGGTCCGGGGCTCGCCGGCCTGATGCTGGCGGGCGTGGTGGCCGGCACGATGTCGACCCTCGCGGCCAAGGCGCTGGCCATCTCCTCGCTCTTTGTCCGCAACGT
>SYDD01000389.1 GCA_005786775.1 Opitutaceae bacterium | reverse complement strand
GCCCGAGGGCTTGAGGTCGGCGAGGACCGGCACGCGCTTCCCGATGCGGGTGAAGTCGTCGATCGTGAGCTTCACGCCGCAGCTGTGGGCGATGGCCAGCAGGTGCAGCACGGCGTTGGTGGAGCCGCCGAGGGCGATCGTGACGGTGATGGCGTTCTCGAACGCCTTCCGGGTCATGATGTCCCGGGGCTTCAGGTCCGCCTTGAGCAGCGCCAGGGTAGCCTCGCCGGCGCGGCGGCAGTCCTGTTTCTTCTCCTCGCTGATGGCGATCTGCGCGGAGCTGTTCGGGAGGCTCATCCCGAGGGCCTCAATGGCGGAGGCCATCGTGTTGGCGGTGTACATCCCGCCGCAGGAACCGGCGCCGGGAATGGAGCAGGCCTCGATCTTGCGCAGGCCCTCGTCATCGACCTTGCCCGCGGCGTGCTGGCCGATCGCTTCGTAAACGGAGACGATGTCGCACTCCTTGCGCGTGTCGGGGTGAATGCCCGGCAAAATGGTGCCGCCGTAAACGAAGACGCCGGGGCGGTTGAGCCGGGCCATCGCCATGATGCAGCCGGGCATATTCTTGTCGCAGCCACCGATCGTCACCACGCCGTCGAAGCCCTCGCCGGCGGCGACCGCCTCGATCGAGTCCGCGATAATCTCGCGCGAGACCAGGGAATAACGCATCCCCGGCGTGCCCATGCTGATGCCGTCCGAGACCGTGATGGTGCCGAAGATGACGCCCTTGCCGCCCGCGGCGTTCGTCCCGGCCTCGGACTCGAGGGCGAGCTTGTCGATGTGCATGTTGCACGGCGTCACCATGCTCCACAGGGACGCGATGCCGATGACGGGCTTCTGGAAATCGGCGTCGGAGAAGCCGACGGGGCGCAGCATCGAGCGCGCGCCGGCGCGGGCGGGACCGTCGACGACGACGGAGGAGTACTTGCGGGTGGAGTCCGGGGTGGAGGGCATGGAAAGAGGACGGGACCGAACCAGAGCCCCGCGGCAGCGGCAAGCCCTACCGGGGCGGTCAGCGCCCGGCCCGATCCAGCAGGCCGCGGCGGCCCAGCCAGGCGGCGGCCCGCTCGGGCCACGAGGTGACGGGCAGGGCGGGATCGGGGCGCAGACCGTACCCGTGGCCCCCGGCGTCGTAGACGTGCACCTCCGCGCTGCCGCCCTGCCGGCGCAGTTCTGCGGCCAGCAGCAGGCTGTTTTGCACGGGGACGGCGTCGTCGAAGGCGTGGACGAGGAACATCGGCGGGGCGCCCGGACCGACCGGCATCACGCCGGAGAGCGTGGTCTGCCCCCGCTCGACGAACCCGCCGGTATAGATGAGGAGGGCGAAGTCCGGCCGCCACGCGACGGTGTCGGTCGCGTCGACGGCAGGGTAGAGGCGTTCCGCGGCGAGGGCGGTGTAGGCCGCCGTCGCGCCCCCGGCGCTGAAGCCGAGAATTCCCAGGCGGTCGGTCCGGAGGCCCCATTCCCCGGCCTTGGCGCGAACGAGGCTCATCGCGCGCTGCGCGTCCTGCGCCGCCGCGAGCCAGCGGCGGGCGGGGTCGCGGGCGGGCACCCGGTATTTCAGGACGATGCCGGTGACCCCTAGCCCGTTCAGCCAGGCCGCGACTTCCGTGCCCTCTAGGTCGTAGGCCAGAATGTTGAAGCCGCCGCCGGGGCAGATCAGGACCGCGGCGCCGGTGTCGAGCCGGGGCTCCGGCCGATGGACGGTCAACTGCGGCGTGCTCACGTTGCCCAGCCGGAGCACCGGCCGGCCCGCGACCAGCTTGTCGGTCGGGCGGGTTTGCTCGGCTTCGGCGGGCAGCGTGCGGGTTTCCCCGGGCGGGCGACCGGGCCACACGTCGAGCGTCGGGCCGGGTGGGGGCGGGGCGCCGAGGGCGAGAGCGGCGAGGAAAAGCGCGGGCGAGAGGCGGCGGACGCGGCTCACAGTTCCTTCAGCCGGATGTTGCGCCAGCGGATCTCCTCGCCGGGCTTGTTCTTCTTGCCGTCGCCGATGCCGTGGACCTGTAGGGCGATGATGCCGCGCGGGGTCATCGCATCTCGGAAATCGGTGGCGGGGACGTCGTTGATCCAGGTCTGGATGCGGTCGCCGCGGCACTCGATACGGACCTTGTTCCATTCGCCCTGGCGGAAGGCCTTCTGGGCGGCGGGTTTGTCCTTGAGGTCGGCAAGCCAGCCGCGGCGGGCCTCGTCGTACACGCCGCCGGTCCACGCGCGGTCGGAGGGATCGATCTCGTACTGGTAACCGAAGACGCGGTCGGCGGGGAATTTCCGCTTCTTGCCGTTGATCTCCTTTTCCGTCTCCCGGGTGTAGAATTCGCTGCGGAACTGGATCCCCGAGTTCATATTGCGGGCCACCTTGAACTCGAGCTCGAGGACGAAGTCGCCGTAGGGGCGCTTGGTGCAGAGGAAGCTGTTGCCGGTGTTGAGCACGGTGGTGCCGACGATGGCGCCATCCTCGACGCGGTACTTGGCGGTGCCACTATGCTGTTCCCAGCCGTCGAGGTCGCGGCCGTTGAAGAGGTTTACCCAGCCGTCGGCGGCGCAGAGGGGCAGGGCGGTGAGGCAGAGCAGGGGGAGCAGGCGGGGGAATGTCATCGGGGAGGGAAGGGAGTGCGTGCGAAGCCTCGGCGCGGCGGCCGGGAATTTCACGCCTGAAATGCGGTTGCCTTCGCGCTTGCCTCGAGTGCGAGGCCCGAATCTTGCTTCGCCCCGGACATGGCCGCCCCCCGTACGCCCCAGCTCCCCCCGGCCGCCGGGCCCCGCCTGCTGGCGGCGGGCCTGCGGGGCTGGACCGCGCTGGTGCTGGTTTTCCTTTACCTGCCGGTGCTGGTGCTCGTGGCCTATTCCTTCAACGCGGCGCGGCTGGGGGTCGGCTGGGAGGGCTTCAGCGGCCGCTGGTACGCTGAACTTTTGGCGCAGGCGCCGCTCCAGCGCGCCGCCCTCAACAGTCTGGTGGTCGCCACCGCCACGACATTGCTCTCCGTGGTGCTGGGGACGCTGGGAGCCTGGCTGTTGCACCGCCACCGCTTCCCGGGGCGGGACCTGCTGGAGGCGCTGGTCAACCTGCCGATGGTGATGCCCGAGATCCTGCTCGGCATCAGCCTCCTCGTGCTCTTCGCCCTCGTTGGCGTCGGGCTCGGGTTCACTACGGTGGTGATCGGCCACGTCACCTTCAGCTTCCCCTTCGTGCTCGTCGCCGTCCGCGCGCGTCTGCAGGGGCTCGACCCCGCGCTGGAAGAGGCCGCGCGGGACCTCGGGGCCACGCCTTGGGGCGCCTTCCGCCTCGTCATTCTCCCGGCGCTGCGGCCTGCCATCCTCGCCGGCGGGCTGATGGCCTTCTTGCTGTCCTGGGACGAGCTGATCGTGACGTATTTCACTGCCTCGGCGGCCTCCGCCACCCTGCCGCTCAAGGTCTTCGGACTGGCCAAGGTCGGTCTCAATCCCGTGCTCAACGCCCTTTCGGCACTCTTCCTGCTGGTGGCAATCACTGGCGTCGCCTTCTCCGCCTACCTCCGGCGGTCCGCTCGCTGACCGTCCTCCCTTTCCCCGATGAAATTCAAGACACCCATCCTCCCGGGGCGCCTGGCCGCCCTCTTGCTCGCGCTCCTCCCGCTCGCGGCCCGCGCCGCGGGCGAACTCAACCTGTTCGGCTGGTCCGAGTACGTTCCCCAGCCGGTGCTCGACGGGTTCACCCGCGAGACCGGGATCAAGGTCAACTTCGAGACCTACTCCTCGAACGAGGAGATGCTTGCCAAGCTCGTCGCGGGCGGCGGCCGCTACGACCTCGTGCAGCCGAGCGACTACACTGCGGAGGCGATGATCCGCCGCAAGCTGCTGCAGCCGCTCGACCGTGCCCGGCTGACCGGCCTCGGCAACCTCGCGCCTGCGTTCAACGGCCGCGCGCACGACCCCGAGGGACGCTACACCGTGCCGTACATGAGCGGCAGCGTCGGGATCGTGGTGAACACGGAGAAGGTTAAGGTGCCCGTCCGCGGCTACCGCGACGTCTTCCAGGCCGCCTTCCGCGACCGCATCGTCGTGGTCAACGACAGCCGCGAACTGGTCTCCTGGGCGCTCTACGCGCTTGGTCTGCCGGTCAACACGATTGACGCCGCCAGCCTCGCCCGGGCCCGGCCCCTGCTCGCCGAGTGGATCAAGCTCGTAAAGGTCTTCGATTCCGACAGCCCCAAGACGGCGCTGCTCAACGGCGACGTGGACCTCGGCGTCGTCTGGAGCGGGGAGGCGGCGATCCTCTGGCGCGAGAACCGCAAGTTCCAGTACGTCCTGCCCGCCGAGGGGGCGCACCAGTTCGTCGACGTGCTCGCCATCCCGGCGGGAGCGCGGAACGTGACCGAGGCCCACCGTTTCATCGACTACATTCTGCGGCCCGAGGTCTCCCGCCAGATCTCGGCGGCCTTCCCCTACACCAACCCGAACCTCGCCGCCCGCCGCCTGCTCACGCCCGACGAGCTTGCCAACCCGGCGAGCTATCCCAAAGGGGGTAAGCTGGAGAGCTTCCGTGACATTGGTCGCGCCGCCGCCGACATCGACCGCCTTGTCACAGATCTGAAGAGCGCCAAGTGAGGCGCGTCCGCCCTTGAACCCGCCCCCCGCCGCGCGCGTGCCGGGCGCCCGTCCCGGCGCCCTCGCCTGGCTGCTGCTGACGCCGCTGCTGGCGTGGCTTGCGCTGTTCGTGGTGCTGCCCGCGCTGCTGCTGCTCGGCTGCAGCCTCGGGGAACGGGACGAGTTCGGCCAGGTGCTCTGGGGCTTCTCGCTGGAGAACTATGCCCGGCTGCTGGATCCGGTCTACTTGGGGATCTTCCTTCGCTCGCTCGGGTTCGCCGCGCTCACGACGGCGCTCTGCCTCCTGATCGGCTATCCGGTCGCGTACCACCTCGCGCGGGCCGCGCCCCGCGTCCGGGAACTGCTGCTGCTGCTCGTGATGGTGCCGTTCTGGACCAGCTTCCTCGTCCGCACCTACGCGTGGATGGCGATCCTCCGGGAGGAAGGGCTGCTCAACGCGCTCGTGGCGTGGCTCCAGCCGGCCTGGGCGCCACTCGGGCTGCTCTACACGCCCGCCGCGGTGGTGACGGGGCTCGTTTACTCCTACCTGCCTTTCCTCATCCTCCCGGTCTACGCCAGCGTCGAGAAGCTGGACGGCGCCCTGATCGAGGCGGCGCACGACCTCGGCGCGGGCCCGTGGCGGGTCTTCCCCGCGGTGATCCTGCCGCTCACCCTCCCGGGCATCGCCGCCGGGGTCACGCTGGTGTTCGTGCCGGCGGTCGCGATGTTCGCCGTGACGGACCTGCTCGGCGGCGCGCGCGTCCCGCTCCTCGGCAACGTCATCCAGAACCAGTTCCTGCAGGCGCGGGACTGGCCCTTTGGCGCCGCCCTCGGCGTGGCGCTGCTCGCGCTCTTCCTCGTCTCCCAACTGGGGCTCCGGGCCCTGCGCCCCCGCGGCGCCCTCCGCGGATGAGCGCCCGGATCGAGCTCGAGGGCGTGGGCAAGCGCTTCGGGGCGGTCACCGCCGTCCGCGAGGTGCATCTGACGATCCCGGAAGGGGAGTTT
This sequence comes from Opitutaceae bacterium, assembly GCA_005786775.1. GTDB lineage: Bacteria > Verrucomicrobiota > Verrucomicrobiia > Opitutales > Opitutaceae > ER46. The sequence goes on along the minus strand of SYDD01000389.1, from coordinate 367 downwards.
CTTACCTTGCTCGGCCCCTCCGGCTGCGGGAAGACGACCCTCCTGCGGATGATCGCCGGCTTCGAGGTGCCGACGGCGGGGCGGATCCTGCTCGGTGGTGAGGACATCACCGGCCTGCCGCCCCACCGCCGCCCGGTGAATCAGGTCTTCCAGGGGTACGCGCTTTTTCCGCACCTGTCCGTCCGCGGCAACGTCGCGTTCGGCCTGCGGATGCGGGGCGTGGAGCCCGTGGAACTGAGCCGGCGCGTCGACGAGGCCCTTGCGCTCGTCGCGCTCGATGGTCTCGGGGACCGCTTCCCCCACGAGCTCTCCGGGGGCCAGCGCCCACGCGTCGCCGTCGCCCGCGCAGTGGTCTGCCGGCCGCAGG